>NZ_JADEXU010000372.1 GCF_015206895.1 Nostoc sp. LEGE 12450
TGTAATCAATGGCGTTCAAGCTAGAGGGGAAAAAAGCAATTACAGTACACGACGTGTAAAATTTAATTCTAAAAACTCTGGTTAAAATTCTGTTACATAGCGGAAAATTTTAGCACCCACTTACTTACAGCTTTCACAAATTCATTGAGGACATCTTTGAGCCTTTGGTCAATTTCTTCATCTAAGATGACGCTGTTATCAGCTTGCCGTTGAATTTGTTTGTCTACTGCATAAATAGTAGCTAAGATATGCCGCGCTCCTAATTCAGATAATACAGGTTTTAGAGCATATTCAATTGCCAATAAATGAGCGATCGTTCCACCAAGGGCAATTGGTAATACGGGTTTACCTGTCAATGATTTTTGTGGGAGCAAATCTAGAAATGTTTTCAGCACTCCTGTGTAAGCAGCTTTGTAAATGGGGGTGGCAATAATCACACCATCTGCCTTTGCTAATAAAGCTTTTGGCTGTTCTAAAGCAGGGCTATCGTATCGTCCAAAAACTAAATCTTCAGCAGGCAAATCCCTAACTGAAATAATGTCTACATGCAAGCCTTCTTGTTGTAAAAGCTTGGCAGTGTATTCGACCAAACCATAAGTTCTAGATGGATGGGTTGGGCTACCTGCGATCGCTAAAATATTTGTCATTCAATTAAACTCCCTATTTCTAAAACGGGTTGAGTATGTTTTGTGGTTTTAGTCTTCATTGCTTCTGCGGTGTTGACTTTCTCACTCATACGTTTGTAAGGGCGGCGCAAACTCATGCTCTGGTTGAGTCGATGGGGAGTATTATCTCCCGCACCTCTCAGTTAAATCTGGGCGTGCGATTTTCACCGCACCCAGCTTCCGATGTTCTTAGCTTGCGCTTTTGCTCATGTGTTTGTAATCGTGGCAACTCTCATGAATTGCTTCCAGATTATTTTTCTTCCAGTTGGCATGATTTCCGTCGATGTGATGCAGGTGAACCCGTTCCTCATCTATGAACTTTAAGCCGCAGGAAGCACATCTATGGTTTTGCTTCTTGAGAGCAATAGAGGTTTTGCTGTCGTAGAGCTTACTGTTACGTTCACTCCAGTAGGCTGTATCTCCGTCGTAAGGTGATTTAGTTCCCTTGACAGAAGTGTGTTTGTTTTCGGAGTAAGGAACCTTTGGGAATGCTTTGTCTAGTAATTTCTTGCTAGAGTAGCGGTCTTGTTTGGTTTCCTTGTTGAATACCGTGTAAGCTCTTTTTTGGATGTGGTATAACGAGTTTCTAGACCCGTCCATCTTGCAGAACTTATGGTAGTTTCTCCAACCTCTAACTACCGGGGCTAATTTCTCAGCTTTTGTGGTAGCACCATAATTCGAGTTGTTGACGGTGTGTTTTACTTTCTTACGGAATGCTTTGAAGTTATCCACTGAGGGAGTGCTTCTGAACTTTCCGTTTTTCTGGACTTTAAAGTGCCAGCCGAGGAAATCAAACCCATCTGTTGCGGCGGTAACTTTGGTTTTCTTTTGGCTTACATTCATTCCGCGTTTGCGGAGGAACTCGCTGATTCTTTCAAGTATCTCTGTCGCATCATCTTTGGGTCGGAGTATAATAACCATGTCATCCGCGTATCGGACTGATGGTTCGGTGATATCACTGGCTGAGGTTTTGTCAGTAATTCTCTGTCCTTGATTCTCATGGTATCTGTGTATACTCTCAATCCCGTTGAGCGCGATGTTAGCAAGCATTGGACTAACTACTCCCCCTTGAGGTGTCCCTTGTACGGGGAATTCTGGATTGACTCCAGCCTTGAGGCATCGGAAGATACCGAGTTTTAAGCCTTTGGGGGCGATGAGTTCGTCCATTATTGCTGAGTGGTTAATCCTGTCGAAAGTGGGTAGCTAGCTAGCGAGGTTTCCAAGCCTTGGCTCCTTTTCTAACTAGCCCCCTCCGAACCGTGCTTACGAGTTTCCAGGTACACGGCTCTCCAGTACTCTGTTATCGCGAGACTCGTTGA
>NZ_JADEXU010000100.1 GCF_015206895.1 Nostoc sp. LEGE 12450
CGAATTACGCTCTCAACTGAAAAAACACCATAAAGCCAGAATTGAACAATATCGATTTCGCAGAGATCCCAAGGGTTATTTGGCTAATTTAGAGAGTCGTCTTCTCTAGTAAGTTTTACCACACTAGCTTAAAACTTTAACAGGAAAGAAAAATTGGTCAAGATCGGGTGCTTTTAGCGCTGACACAACAATTCTTGCTACCTGTAGTGATGACTATATAGCAAGGCTTTGGAATATTTATACTGGTCAATGCTTAATGACTTTGGAGGAACATACTGGGCAAATCAAGGCATTTGCTTTTAGTTGTGATGGTCAATTTCTTGCTACTGGAAGCGATGATTTAACTATCAAGCTTTGGAATGTACACACAGGTAAAAGTTTAATTACATTGCAGGGACATACTAGAACAATATCATCAATTAGTTTTAGTCCAAATGGTGAAGTTCTTAGTAGTTGTGCCGAAGATGGGCTAATCAAAATTTGGAACATCAATACGGGCGAGTGTTTAAAAACTTTGAGAAGCGATCGCCCTTATGAACGTATGAACATCACAGGCATTAAAGGCTTAACCGAAGCTGAAAAAGCTACGCTTAAAGCATTAGGCGCGGTGGAAGATTGAAAATAAATCTGGAACGATATGCAAGCTATGTTGAGGCGAGTGCGCCATCCTTGTCCTGACATTGATATAGCAGGAGCGATGGGACTGCCAATTCTGACACGTATGTATGGATTAGAACGTAGCCTATCACAGTAGAAAATCTATTCCCAGCTTTCTTCTTCTTCACCATACTGCGCTGGCGGTTCACCATAAGATTCAAGAATTTTGGGCTTTTTCATTTTGTCATTGGCTGGTTCAATTTTCTCTACATATAAATCAAATTCCCACTCTTGCAGTAAATCAAAGATAAATTGTAAATGACTACCTACCTCTAAAGATAAATCGCCTAAACGAAAATCGCAGGTATCAGGGGGAATTTCGACAACAGGATGATTAAATTCCGAAGTTCTTCCTAAACGGTCTTTGTAAATAAATCTGTAGAGGTGTTCTGGATCAAAATCAAATGCTTGCACAATTGCGGCAGCGACTTCATCTAAATTGAAGTAACTAGGAATAGCAATCCGTCGCCAAGCATCCTGTAAATTAGCTTTAAATATATAAACCCCATCAGTAAAACCGCCTTCAGCAATCACTAAAGTTTGTGACCATTCCGGGAAATAGGGTTGGAGATAAGGTTTTAAATTGTCAAACGCTATGCGAAAATCTAACCGAAAAGTGGCGTAATCTTCTACTTGGATATTTGAGCGACTTTCTGTTAATATAGCCATGAGAGCATTACCCCAAGGCTTGGGGTTTACATGAGTAAAACACCAGCCTTTAGCGGCTTGTGGTTTTCCTGATGTCAGTTCAATTAATCCAAATAAATGTAAGAGAGCGAGATTGTGGAAACCAGGATAATAAACTAATTTATCTTGTTCTGAATAATTATTAATTTTTAATCCTGATGATGGGAGATTGTTCCAAAATAATAAACAGCGATATGCTTGGTCAAACATATCTCTTTGGTCGCCTAAGAGTTCACTTTCTCCCCAAACTAACCAAGATTCTAACAGTGTGAAATATTGTTCTGTGTGGTTTAATCCTTGCCAAATTTGCAGAATTTTTTGGTCTAAAACTAACTTGCTCTTTTTACCTTCGGTAATAACTTGAGACAGTCCAGAGGCGCGGAGAAGGAAATAAAGACCGTGAATATAAGGATAGGATTTTTGTACAGGACGTTTGAGGTTAATATCTATGGGATAACTCAATTGTGAGTTAAGTTGTTGGAGATATTTAAGCGATAATTGGTGATAAGTGCTACTAACTTCAACGCCGTTGGCTTGGAGAAGTTCTAAAATAGTTTGAAAATCCCGCAGAATTGTTCCTGGGATATCTTGAGTAATGGTTTGCTGTTGAAGTAGTTGTTTTTTATCTTCCGTCAGTGGTAATTTATCTCGGATTTGATCTGGAATGAGGGAAAATAGTTTACTCATCTAAGTTGAGAGGAGGAATTTGTTCTGCGGTCAATCTCACAACTTGGCCATTTTGCCAAATGCTAATAAATTCTACTAAACGGCGGTGTCTTTCAATAGCTTTTTTCATAGCGAGTTTAACACCTGCGTCGATTTGGCTAGATAATTTCTCAGGAATTGGCTTATTCATCCCAATGTCAGCAGATGCAGTTAATCAGCGATGGTGCTGTTTCTCCCACAGGAAGCGATCGCACGGCTGCGGGAAAACGAGAACTTGGAAGATGCCCCAACTGCTATGCTGAAGCATCTGGGGGAACTGAAGCGACTGTAGACGGCTATAGTGAAGAAGCTGTTGAGTGTGATTGAAAAAGAATACGGCATCATAGATGAGATACAACGTAATTTTCAATCAACCAAGGACTAGGAGAAAACAGTAATGCAGAGTATAAAGTTATGTTCTCATGTTGGGGCTGATGGCATTTTGCACCTTGAGATTCCCGTTGGCATCACAGATAAAGAAATGGAAGTCGTGGTGATTTATCAACAAATAGAACCATCAACACCTACAAAAACACCAGAAGAACTGGGATGGCCACCCGGCTTTTTTGAGCAGACTTACGGTAGTTGTCAAGACGATCCAATTGTTATTGACTATGAGGGTGATTTTGAGACAAGGGAAGAAGTTATGTGAGCTACTTATTAGATACCAATGTTTGCGCTCGTTATCTCAACGGTAAATCGCTCTTAATTCGAGAACGTTTACGCTCAACAAATGTAAAAGATATTGCTGTGTGTTCAGTAGTCAAAGCAGAGTTGTTTTACGGCGCAATGAGAAGCAATAACCCAACCAGAACGTTAGCAAGACAGCAAGAGTTTCTTAATTTATTTGTTTCTTTACCATTTGATGATTCTACAGCACTGGTTTACGGGAGAATTCGTGCAGAATTATTAGCGAGTGGAACACCGATTGGCCCCAATGATTTTCAAATAGCAGCGATCGCCTTGACACATAATTTAACATTAGTCACGCACAACACCAGAGAATTCAGTCGTGTTAGTGGGCTGGTGATTGAAGATTGGGAGCTTGAGCAATAAATAATATCTTTTGTGGACTTGAATGAAAACCAATGCTGCTCGACTACTGGATAAACTAGGTATTCCCTACCAAATCTTGAGCTATGAGGTTGACCCTGACGATCTCGCTGCTGAGAGTACAGCACACAAAGTTGGTCTTCCCCCAGAGCAAGTTTTTAAAACTCTAGTAGTCAGAGGTGACACAACAGGTATCTGTTTTGCTGTTGTGCCGGGAAATGCTCAGTTAGACCTAAAAGCTTTAGCTCGAATTTCAGGAAACCGCAAGGTTGAGACAGTTGCCCTGAAGGAAGTTCAGCCACTAACAGGATACATCCGTGGGGGTGTAACAGCTTTAGCTAGCAAAAAAGACTGTCCAGTTTACCTTGATGAAACAGCAACCCTATTTGAGCAGATCACTGTTTCTGGTGGAATGCGAGGTATGTTGCTTCTGCTATCCCCAGATGATTATTTACGTGCAGTTAAGGGTACTTTGGGAGCAATTGTACAAAATTAGTACAGAAATTTTCCTCAGAAACCATAAAGCGATCGCTAATCAAAGAAAGCTCATAGCTTACTTGAGAAAAGCTAAGTATTCTTACTAAGGATATTTGTTTTCACCCTGCGCTTGAAAACTAATCTACGTAAGACCTTTGAGAAAAATAGTCTGTGAATTGCCTATAAAATAAAAGCTTTAAAATTTCTTGATAATTAACTAAATAATATAGCCGTATAGGAAAATACTTTATAAGATGTAGCAGGTGCTAAGAACCGAACAAATTAATGTTCTATTTTATACTTACTATTTAAAAACGTATAGTTGCTTTCTTAGCACTCTAATCCAAGCAGTCATTAGACATAAGGGTTTAGGGGAGTGAGTTTCTCATGATTAGAGGAGGGAGAATACCAGTTCAGTTACAAGGGGGAAGACACCAGTGACTGACGTTATAACTGGACAAATTGTGCGAGTGCGATCGCGGCAGTATCTTGTAGAAGAAGTTGTGTCGAAACCCACTAAGGAGCAAGACACAAAAGTTAGCCTTTCTTGTTTAGGGACTTCCAAAGAATAAATTATCCCAAGAAAATCAAGAAATAATATTTGCTTGATAATAATAATCATTAAAGAGGGGGAAGAAGTTTGTACTCAGGGACTTACCCTATCGGTTATTTCCGAACCAAGGCTTGCCCCAAGCACAAGCTTATATTCTTTGCTGAGATATGACGATGGCTCAACGAAATTTTGCTTGTTCTCTCCATACTGGAGTTTAGACTAAAAGCGATATGACAGAACGCAAATCAAATGGAATTAGAGATTAAAAATATTATCTTGTCAGCCTCAAAGCATCCGCGACCTTTAACAATTATGTAGTATGTTCGCTCCCGGAAATAATACAATAATTTGATTATCATTATCTCTGAGATGAGACTAGATGGGGAAGATCAAGAAAAAAAGGGGTGTCTGATTGAATACAGCCCCCCTTTTGGCAGAAAGTGAGAAAAGAACTACCTACTCTCACCTGCCAACATGAAAAATGCCAGACTTGAAGAATTTCGTCAAGTAGCCTACAAATATTTAGGTAGAGCCAAAGATGCGACCTTTGAATTAACAGATGCCATATTGCTGACCCGCAATATTTATTCCTTAGCAGACTTATCTTTATCACCAGTATTTAGACGCAAGTGGCCAAGCATCTATGAAGCCTTACAAGATAGCAGACCACAGAGACAGAAATTGATGCAGCTATATATCAAACAGATCCCAGCAGAGGGACGACCGTTGTTAGCTGGAGATCACACAAACTGGTCACGCCCAGATGCAGTAACGCTACAAGAGAGGACTTATGAACATAGTGGCACATTCATAGCCGGAAATAAACCAATTACCATTGGTCAAGGATATAGCACAATTGCCTGGATACCAGAAAAATCAGGTAGTTGGGCACTACCTTTGAGACATGAACGGATCACAAGTGCCGAAAGTCCAATTCAGAAAGCGGTTTGGCAACTTAAACAGGTGTGTAAGCATTTAGCCGTTAGACCAATTTCAGTTTGGGACAGTGAGTATGGTTGTGCCCCTTTTTTGTTAAAAACTGCGAGTATTCCAGCAGATATTTTGGTACGATTGCGTTCAAATCTTTGTTTATGGGGCGAGCCAGGAGCTTATTCGGGTAAGGGCTGTCCCAGGAAACATGGTGATAAATTCAAGTTGAATGAACCAACAACATGGAGCCAAGCAGCATCTGTCTTCGAGGTAGATGATCCGAAACTAAAACGGGTACGGGTTAGCTTGTGGAAAAATCTGCATTTCCGTAAAGCGGTGACGCGTCCGATGTCACTTTTAAGAGTTGAACGTCTTGATGTTCAAGGTAATCAACGAGTATCGAAACCTTTGTGGTTAGCTTGGGCAGGAGAAGAAATGCCTCCCTTAGAAGAAGTTTGGCGACTTTACTTGCGTCGCTTTACAATTGATCACTGGTATCGCTTTTTAAAACAACGACTCCACTGGACTGTTCCCAAGCTAAGTACCCCCAAGCAATCTGAAAGATGGAGTGACTTAATGCCCCTGATGACTTGGGAGTTGTGGTTAGCCCGTGATATCGTTACTGACAACCCTTTACCCTGGCAAAAATCAATCGATAATTTGACCCCTGGAAGAGTTGCTCAATCAATGGGAGGGGTTTTCGCGGCCATTGGTACTCCAGCCCTTCCACCCAAACCTCGTGGAAAGTCTCCTGGTTGGGAAACAGGAAAAAAGCGTCACCGTAAAAACCGATGTCCAATTGTTAAAAAAACAGTAACCCCACCACGCAAAGAACCATCAGTTGCGGTTTAATACTCAAGATTATTCATAGGGCTTGCTAAGTCTCTGATTAACTCAGCCTTGCTGAATCTTTTTGCATGGCTTAGTCTAAACTCTAGTCCATAAACTCTTGTTTGCGGTTGGTACTTTCAGCGATTACGTCATTAACCGCTTTCGTCCCTGCTTTACGAATTTGATAGTCAGTCTTCTCCATAGGGGCTACCGTTTACTGGTAGTTTACGTGCTTTCATCCCCGCACCAGAGCTATAAGACTTGGTTTAAAATATCACCTCATCTATATGAATATCAAGTTGTCATCAGCAGAGGAGTAAAGTGCGAACTAAACACCTAATGGAGTTACTCTACTGAGCCTGGAATCCTCGCTTTAAAATAGGTTTCTTCAGAATGAATCGCACTTACTTGTATATCAGTCCAATATTAAATATCATACAAATCCAAATAAAGAGATTGAAATGGGAAACCTAAGCGTATCAGCTCAAAAATCATGTAGTGATGAATCAGATTAACGGCGATCGCCCCATTTTATTTGAATCCAATTCTCAACACAGTGATGACTTTAGCTTGTCACAGATGGTTGATCTGATTGCTGATACATTCGGTATTCACATCAAGCCACATTATCAAAATATATTAAAGAAAAATCTTTTAAATCGCATCCGGGCGCTGGGATTATGCTCACTCAATGATTATTATCAGTTCTTGGTGGCAAGAAATCAATTAGTTCCTGGTGCAACGGAGTGGCAAGAACTAATCTCTTTACTCACTGTCACTGAAACTTATTTTTTTCGGGATCAGGGGCAGATGTCGCTGCTCAAAAATCAGCTGCTCCCAGAGTTAATCGAGCGCAAACGGGAGCTTAGTTTAACTCAGTGCAACCCTGCTAATGAAGAATTTTATCGGCCGACATTACGGCTTTGGAGTGCCGGGTGTTCGACTGGTGAAGAAGCTTACTCACTTGCCATTCTGGTGAAGGAACTGATCCCTGACAATCAAACATGGAACATTCTGATTTTAGGCACAGATATTAATCAACCTGCGCTCGCACTGGCTCAACAAGGAATTTACAGTGATTGGTCTTTTCGAACAACCACTCCAGAGATCAAAAATCGCTACTTTCACTCCCACAAACAAGGTTGGAAAATCGATCCTGGTATTCAAGCAATGGTCAAGTTTCAACCTGGAAACCTGATGCAGGATAACTTTCCCGCTTACGCATCCAGGATTCACGATTTCGATTTGATTATTTGCCGCAATGTGTTTATTTATTTTGACTTCAACGCGATCGCCCAAGTTATAGACAAGTTTTACTGCTCTCTGACACCGGGGGGTTTTCTGCTCACAGGCCACACGGAATTACACGGGCAAAAAACTGAGCCGTTTCAAGTCAAAAATTTTCCACAATCTACGGTTTATCAAAGGCATAGCTCACTCAACGAGCAGAGCAAAGTCTTAAATACCATAACACCTGCTGCCATTGAGAGCAGGGAAACCGAAATTTTTTCCCCCTCTCTCCCAAGCTTGGAGACGGGCTTGGACGTGAGCGCAAACACTCAAACTCTTTTAGATGCAGCCAAGAAATCACTAATTCAAGAAGCTTATGCCGATGTCATTCAAATAGCGCAACAACTGATTGCTCTTGCCCCCCAAGGCTTTCAGGCATATTGTTTGATGGCAGAAGCTTACGCGAATTTTGGCGATTACTCCCAGGCGAATCAGGCATGTCAGCAGGCACTCCAGATTAACCCATTGGCGATCGAACCCTATCATTTGTTGGCTCAAATTGCCGAAGAGCAAGGAGATCGCGACAGTGCCAAATTATTTTTAAAACGTATTATTTATCTCGCTCCTAATTCTGTTACTGCTCACCTGGAATTGGGTTCTATATACGAACGAGAGGGAAATGAAAAACAGGCTCAAAAAACCTGGCGATCGCTTCTAGAGATTTTGCAAAATCTACCCCAACAAGCGATCGATTCCCATAACCAGCAAACCACTGCTGAATTAAAAGCACACGTTCTTAAGCACTTAAATTCAACTAGTTATGAGCCATGAATCTTATTTAATGTTTAAAGTCAATCACTCATGCTATGGCATTCCGGCTATAGCCGTGCAAGAACTCTTCTTTCTGCCAGAAGTTTCTGCGATCGCAGAAACTCCCAGCACAATTTTAGGCGTGATTAACCTGCGAGGGAAGTTTCTCCCCGTGATGGATTTATATCACCGTTTAGAACAAGCACGTCCCCCTTTTCAATTGACTGACAGCATGATTGTCCTGGATTGGCAAACTCAACGAATCGGAATCATCGTCAATCAAGTGGATAGTATACAAGCGATCGCACCTGATCAAATCGCTGCCAATGTTTGTGGCCAATCAAAAGAGAGTTTGCCGGATAGATTGGTGACTGGCATTGCCAACGTTGAGGAGGGCATCGTTACATTGCTCAATCCCGAATTGTTGGTGCAACACGCCTTTATAGAGACTGTTTTCAATCCCAATTCTGATTTTAACAACGGCTCAGTCAATGACGTACTAAAACACCCCTCTGATTCGGGCTTATACGAGCATTTCGATTCGCAGGAGCGACAGATTTTGCAAGAGCGAACTGAAGCTCTGCGGTGTTTGATTGATGACGAAGATTCCTCGTGGCTCTTGCCTCTGGCTGTTGTGGGGTTGGGGGGTGAGTACTTCGGGTTTGGTTTGGAAACAGTGCATGAGTTTACCGAGATTCACAAGATTACCCCGATTCCCTGCTGTCCGCCGCACATTATTGGCAACATCAACTTGCGGGGTGAAATTATCACCTTAATTAACATCAATAATGTAGTCGATCTGCCCATGAATGGGGTGCGATTGCATCAGCAAGCCGTTGTCGTGCGCCTGGATCAACGAGTGGCGGGCATTGCCGTGGATGACATTTTTGATGTGACGTATATTCATCCCTCCCAAATGACCACCCCTCCAATTGCCCTGCATTCTGCCAAAGACGACTATCTCCAGGGTGTCGCACCTTATCGCGATCGGATGATGAGCATCATCAATTTGTCTAAATTGCTGAATTCAGAAGCATTGGTTGTCAATGAAGAGGTTTAATATGCAATACAATTTCAAGCTCGGTCGGGTTGTTACGTTTGGGTTTGGTTCAGTATTTGTAGTCATGGTTGTGATTGGCATTGTCTCCAAGCTCACGACCAACAAGTTAGTGGAGTCCAATGGCTGGGTCAGCCATACCTACCAGGTTGAGGGAGATCTGGAGGATATTACCAAGTTTCTGGTCGATGCCGAAGCCGGACAGCGTGGCTTTATTCTCACCCAAAAGCCGAACTATTTGGAGCCTTACAACACATCCGTTGCCAATTTTGAGAAAACTTTTGATGAGGTCAACAAACTGATTCAGGACAACCCAGAACAAGTGACACGGTTGAATCAGATCAAGCAACTGGCAAAAGACAAAATGGCAGAACTTGCTGAAACCATTGAGTTGACGCAGCAGGGAAAACGCCAGGAAGCCCTGAATCTCATCCTTTCTAATAAAGGCAAGCAAATCATGGATGAGATTCGGGCCAAATTGGCAGAAATGACGCAGGTTGAGGAACGACTGCTGGCTGATAGGCAACAAACAGCAAAGCAGGCAGCATTCCTGGCAGACTTGGTTTCCTTGGGAGGAACCACGATCGCGATCTTATTCGGCTCATTCGTGTTGTTCTTCATTGCCCGTGGAATTGTGCGACCGATTACCCAGGTCGCTAACGCGATCGCCTCCTCATCCAATGAAATTGCGGCTACGGTCGAGCAACAAGAGCGTACTGCCACCCAACAGGCAACTTCGGTCAGCGAAACCACCACCACAATGGACGAACTCAGCGCCTCTGCCCAACAGTCTGCCAAGCAAGCAGCAACTGCCTCCACCAGCGCTCAACAGGTCTTAAATTTGGCAGATCAAGGCAATCAATCACTGACCCGCACCCTGGAAGGAATGGCAGCCTTGAGCCACAGAGTCAGTGCAGTAGCAGACCAGATGCTGCGCCTGAATGAACAAACCAAGCAAATTGGCAGTATTTCTGGGTTGGTGAGTGACCTAGCAAATCAGACTAATATGCTGGCACTAAATGCAGCAGTAGAGGCAGTCCGAGCGGGCGAGCAGGGCAAGGGATTTGCAGTCGTCGCCGCCGAAATTCGCAAACTGGCAGACCAAAGCAAGAAATCGGCTGAAAAAATTAATGGGCTGGTCAATGACATTCAATCTGCAATCAACTCAACCGTTGTGATGACGCATGAAAGCACAAAAACTGCTCAACAGGGGGCGGCAATGACTGAGCAGACGGTGCAAGTCTTTACCAATGTCACCGATGCTGTCAACGGTATGGTGTTGAATATTCAGCAAATCTCGCTAAACGCCAATCAGCAAGCTACGGCGGTTCAGCAAATTTTACAGGTAATGAATGCACTCAATAGCTCTGCTAGAGAGACAGCCATCGGCATCAGTCAGACTCGCGTTAGCACTCACCAACTCAATGACGCAGCCTCCAGACTACAGAATGTTGTGTAATCTTCTTTTGAAACGAAGAGGCAGGGGGCAGGGAGCAGCTGACAGGTGTAGGTATTTTACGTGGGTATGAGTCAACACTTGAAAATGGGGGTTTGAAAACCTTTCAAAACTTAAACATTCAATTGTCCAATTGCTGGAACACTTGAATCATCGTTTGAGAACTAGGTAAAAAATCATGGATTCAAACACAACCAATAAATATGGGATTAAGAATCCTACATATTGACCACGTAATCATCATGGTTTCAGCCTCTGTGTAATAAACCTACACCTGTCAGGCAGGGAGCAGGGGGAAATGACCCCTTCCTACTGCTGTGAAGCTTACTGTGTACACACAAGTTTTTTAGAGTTGCTGCATAACGTAGAGGAGGTTAATTTTTGCAGGTCGATGCAATAAAGGTGCAGGCCAATGCAACAAAGGTGCAGGTCAAGAGACTTGTGTGTACACCGTAGCTTTATGGGACCAATCTAAAATCCAAAATTGTGTGATGGCAATATCTGGAAATCCTTGAACTCATTCACTCACAAAAGATAACAACAAGATGGAAAGCAAGCGAAACTGGAGACTAAGATACTGGATTATTGGTGGGTATGGCGTTCCCGTGCTGGCATTGTTAATTTCTGCCGGTGCGATGATTATGAATATCAACACTGTGAACAAACGATCGGAAGACTTAGTTGCTTCTTACGAGGTAAATTCAGTCGTTAGCGACCTTAATGTTAATGTGCAAAGTGGTGCTAAGTCAATCTGAGGCTATTTGTTGGCAAAAAATCAACGGTCGCTTGAGGACTTTTGCAGGTGTAGAAGGTGCAGTGAATAACATTGTCATCAACAGTCAACAGATTTCACTCAATATCAGCCAGCAAGCGCTCGCCATTGAGCAAATTGTCTCTGCCATGAATGACCTGAATATGGCTGCGCGTGAAACTGCCAGTCGCATTAGCCAGATCCGCTCTGGTACTAAACAACTAAACGAGTCAGCGCAAGCACTCAAGGCAACCATTTAGTAGCTCAACCCCTAACTACTTAAAACTATGATTATCGACGATGAAGAACTGAGAGATGTTTTCAAAGTAGCCAGCGAAGAACACCTGCAAAACCTGGATGATGGATTACTGCATCTGGAAAGCCATCCCGATGATCTGGCTGCCCTGGAAGCCTTGATGCGAGAGGCGCATTCTCTCAAAGGCGATGCCAATATGCTAGGAATCAAAGATATAGGCACTCTGGCACATCAAATTGAGCATGTTTTGACTCAACTCAAGCAACAAGAAAACCCTGCGTCCTCGTTGGGCAATGGTACAACAGACTCACCCTATGAACGCCTCGCTCATGCGATCGCCGCTATCCGCAAACTCGTTCATGAAGCTGTCACTGGAGAACCTGCCAGGGTTGATACCTTTTCTGTTCTGGCCGAATTGATGGGAGCGCAGCCAGGAAAAGGGGAAGATAATCCAAGTCAGGAACCAGAAGTCAACAGTATTAAAATCATAAATACAGTAAAAAACAATACTTTTGATAGGAATCAAGAGCCAAAGGAAAACGGAGCAATCCAAAATCCAAAATCCAAAATCGTTCGACTGAGCGCAGCCGAAGTCCAAAATCCAAAATCCTCCACCAATAGCTACCGCATCGAAACCATCCGCGTTGGCACTAGCCAGCTAGATACATTGATGACGCAAGCGGGGGAGTTAACTGTAACCAAAATTCGGATTGCTCATCGGCTGGGAGAAATTGAGGCGATCGCCAATTTGTGGGAAGAATGGAATCGAGATTTATTCACTAATCGGTTTGTGTTCAGCCGAGAGCAACAAGGTGATGTCGTCCTGCAACGTCTAGAAAGTTTTCATCATCACTCTGAAAAACGATTAGAGGAATTGGGTCATTTGGTGAAAACCTTGCAGAGTTCCCTTTCAGAAGACACAACCCGACTGGAACAACTAAGTAGCGATCTAGAAGAGGGGATTCGTACCCTACGATTGCTACCCTTTGCAACGATTTTCAACCTCTTCCCCCGGATGGTGCGCGATCTGGCGCAGCAGCAGGGAAAATTGGTGGAGTTGATCACAGAAGGCAAAGACACCCTTGCCGACAAACGCCTGTTGGAAGAAATGAAAGATCCGCTAATGCACATCCTGCGGAATGCGATCGATCACGGGATTGAGTCACCACAAGAACGGGAACGGCTAGGAAAACCTACAACGGCAACGATTCGGCTCAGGGCTTACCAGACTCCCACTAATATTGTGCTGGAAATCAGTGATGATGGCCGGGGGCTTGACCTAGATAGAATCAAACAAATAGCGGTGAAACGGGGCATTTGCGGGGAGGAAGAATCGGCCGCAATGACTCCCAGCCAGATCCAGGCGTTGATCTTCGCACCGGGGTTTTCAACAGCCCCCCTGGTGACAGAAGTATCAGGACGGGGTGTAGGGTTGGATGTGGTGCAAACCAATGTCGAGAAATTGAAAGGTACGATTGAGGTAGAATCGTTTCCCGGAGTGGGATGTACACTGTGCGTCAATCTCGGTATCACCTTAGCAACCGCCCATGTCTTGATTGTGCAAGTGAATCAAATGTTTTACGCCATCCCAGTGGAGTTTGTGCAAACCGCCTGTTTGATTAAGTCAGAAGAAATTTTTCCCTTGGAGGGACGTGACACAATAATTTGGGATAGCCAACCCATTTCGATTATGCAGTTGGCTGATCTATTAGAACTACCCCCGATGCCATCTGGATTAACTCAAGAAACAGCACTTTCCTGTATTATTCTCCAGGTTGGGCAAGCACAACTGGGCGTAGTGGTAGATGCCCTAGTGGATGAGCAAGATGTAGTGATTAAACCCCAAAGTCACTTACTTAAACGAGTCCGCAATGTTTCTGGAGCAACAATTTTAGGTACTGGAGATGTGTGTATGGTGCTGAATCCCCAGGATTTGGTAAAGTCAGCCCGATCACGATCGCAGTCCATTTCTTCTACCCAAACTCGTCAACTTGGGCCTACAAAACAAACCATCTTATTAGTCGAAGATTCTATTGCCACACGCACGCAAGAAAAGCGAATTTTAGAAACCGCAGGTTATCAAGTGATTACTGCTGTGGATGGTTTGGATGGATTGAACAAACTGCGATCGCACACCGTTGATGCCGTTGTTAGCGATGTGCAAATGCCAAATCTCGATGGCTTGGGGTTAACTGCCAAAATCCGCCAATATCAAGAATATAGCGAACTTCCAATTATCCTGGTTACTTCCCTTGCCAGCGATGAAGATAAACGTCGGGGTGCGGAAGCCGGAGCCAATGCCTACATTATCAAAGGCAGCTTTAATCAAGAAGCCTTGCTGTCAACCCTCAAACGGTTAGTGTAGAGGTTTTCGGATGAAATGGCGCGAAGATAAGGCAGGAGGCAGAAGGAAAATAAAATAAAAAGTTGAAAGTCTTACAGTAGAAAAATTTCATAACTCCTGCCTCACCCGAACAAAAAGCTTTTCTTAATGCCATTCGTTTTTGGATGAATAAAGAATAATTTTCTCGTAAAATCTCAACTTACTATCAACCGATGAAAAACTCTGCCCCAATTCGCGTCTTTCTGGTGGAGGATTCGCTCGTCGCCTTAACCATCCTCAAGCGGATTCTGGCGAGTTCCCTGGAAGTGGATGTGGTGGGAACTGCTCCCAATGGTGTAGAAGCATTGGAGCGAATTCCAGCCGCACAGCCCCAGGTAATCTGCACCGATTTACACATGCCCAAAATGGATGGACTGGAACTAACCCGCCGGATTATGGCAGACTATCCCCGTCCCATTCTAGTAATCAGCACCTCCGTCAACACTCAAGAAGATTCCCGCAATGTTTTTAAACTGCTGCAAGCGGGTGCTTTGGATGTTTTTCCCAAACCCAGCATTGAATCACTTTCAGACTATGAACACGTCAAGCACGAATTAATCAACCGGATTAAAGTTCTGGCAGGGGTTACAGTCTTTACTCGCCACACTTCCCGAACTGCGACGGTAGAACCCAGAACGCATCCTGTTAGCCCCAAAAGTAAGCCAGAAGAATTCAACCTAAAACCTGTCAGTAACTCGCAGTTTCCCATTCGTAATTCCCCGTCCCTGCCCAAAGTCGTGGCGATCGGAGCCTCTACAGGCGGCCCGCAGGCCTTATACACGATCCTAAAACAACTGCCTGCAAACTTTCCCGTACCCATTGTGTGTGTACAACATATCAGCGAAGGATTTCTGCAAGGACTGGTAGATTGGCTGGCAGCAGAATGTTTCCTGCGCGTGATGATCGCCCAACCGGGAGAATTTCCCAAACCGGGTACTGTCTACTTCGCTCCCGAACGACAACACCTGCAACTCGACACTCAAGGGCGATTAATCACCATCAGCACCCCTCCTGTTTCCGGGCATCGTCCCTCCGTCACAGTTTTGTTTCAAGCCGTTGCTACCTGCTACCCGCGATCGGCGGTTGGTATTTTACTGACTGGCATGGGACGGGATGGTGCAGATGGATTACAAGCGATCGCCCAAGCCGGAGGTACTACCATTGCCCAGGATGAGCAAACCTGCGTTGTCTTTGGGATGCCCAAAGAAGCGATCGCTTTGGGAGCCGCCCAACATATTTTGGCGATCAGCGAAATTGCTCCCATGCTATTAAATCGAATCTGCTACATCAACTCTAAACATTCTTAGACATCTTTCGTCCATGTAATCAGGAGCCAATAAATTTTCGTACAGCTTCGCGCAATTGTTCAGCATCAAAAGGTTTGATCAGATATTCTGTTGCACCCGCCAGATGACCCTTCACCCGGTCGAAGGGGGAATCTTGAGAAGTCACCATAATTACGGGCAAATGCTGAAACTGGGGCAGGCTCCGCACCGTGCGGCAAAACTCCAACCCGTTTACATCCGGCATTTGCACATCTAATAGCAAGACTGAAATCCGTTGATGATAAATGATCGACAGGGCATCAACCGCGTTAGCGGCTGTTATTACTTGATAGCCCGGTTCTAACGCTCGTTTAATCATTTGATGAATCACAGGGCTATCATCAAGCGCGAGAACAATCGGTGAGCTTGTCGTACCATTTGACATACTTTACAAGTCGATGAGTCAATCATCGTTGGCGTTTAGCCTAGCATTCCCCAAGGAAGACTTGAACAATTGATATTTTGATAATTTTTTACATGTTTCAAGTACTTTTAACCAGAGGCTCAACCGGAATTTGAATCAAGAACTCGCTGCCTTTCCCAAGTTCTGAGGAGCATTTTAAAATGCCGCCATGTTTTTCAACCACAATTTGATAGCTGATGGATAGTCCCAGCCCGGTTCCCTTGCCGATCGGTTTAGTGGTGAAGAATGGATTGAACAGTTTTTGCTGGGTTGTTTCTGTCATGCCAGAACCGTTATCTCGAATCCGAATCACTACACTATCTGCATGAGAGATTTGGGATAGATCGGAACTACCCGATTTTTCTCTACTAATGAGTTCTGTTTGAATGGTAATCATCGGATTAGGCGTTTCATCTAAAGCATCGATCGCGTTACCCAAAAGATTCATGAATACTTGATTTAATTGCCCTGCATAACAATCAACAGGCGGTAAATTTTCGTATGCTTTAATCACTTGAATCTCAAATTTGGCACTGGTTAATTTTAAGCGACTCTTCAAAATTAACAACGTGTTGTCAATCCCTTCATGGATATCCACAGGTTTCATCTCGGCTTCATCCAGGCGCGAGAAGTTCCGCAGAGATAGGACAATTTGCCGAATTCGTTCTCCACCCATTTGCATCGACGACAATAAATTAGGCAAATCTTGCATCAAGAAATCAAGATCGATGAACTCTATCTTTTCCTGAATAGCATCAGTTCTATTGGGATAGGTTGCTTGATAAAGATGCAATAGTTCCAGCAAATCCCGAACATAGTTGGTTGCATAAGTAATATTACCGTTAATAAAGTTGACCGGGTTGTTGATTTCGTGGGCAACTCCGGCCACCAATTGTCCCAGGCTCGACATCTTCTCTTGCTGTACCAGTTGCATTTGTGTTTGCTGTAACTGGCTCAGTGCGTTCCCCAGATAGGTGGCTTGAGTTTGAGCTGCAAAGGCGGTTGCTCGTGTTTGGGCAAGCAGTTCTGCCTGATCTAGAGCGATCGCTACTTGATCGGTGACAGCTTTGAGTAACCGGACTTCGCTATCAGTCCATTGGCGCGAACCGCGACAGTGATGGCAAATAATAGCACCCAATTGACCAGAATGGGTTTTCAGTGGCAGCAGCAGCACCGAGGTTACTGCCAGTTGACGCAGCAGGGCGCGATCCTCCGAGGTGAGTGCTTCTGAGGTAGTAGAAACATCCTCGATCCTTAGCATATCTAGATTTAAAATAGTTTCTGCCAGAGCGGAGCTTGGCCCTAGGGAAAGTTCCCCCAACGCCATCTGAATCTCTGGGTTAGTCGCTTCGTGAGTCACCATAAAGTTGAACCGATCTTTGTTAGGCAAACACCACACAAAGTCACAGCGATCAACTTGCAACAGAGTATGAATCTCATTCACCGCCGTTTGTAAAATCGTGTCCAGATCCAGAGAATTACGAATTTGATTTGCCAGATTAAACAGAATTGAATCTTGTTGACCAACCAATTCTTGAGTAATCAATTGCTGTTTTAATTGTTTGATTTCCGGGATCATTTGACGCAGCTTCGTGGTGTTGCGCTTTAGCTCTAATTGCGCTACCACTTGGTGGCTGAGTGTCTGCAATCCTTTCCGTTGTTTCTGGCTCAGATCGCGCGGTTCAATGTCCATGACGCAGAGTGTACCCAAGATGCAACCACCAATCGTTACCAGAGGGACTCCGGCATAAAACCGGATATTGGGAGCATTTATAACGAAGGGATTGGTGGCGAAATGGAGATCGACCAAGGTATCTGGAATCACAAATACATCTGACTGGCGAATGGTGTAGTTACAAAACGTGAGGTCTCGTCGAATCTCTGTTAATGTTATTCCCACCCTAGACTTGACCAACTGGCGATCGGCTCCGATAAAACTCACCAGTGCCATTGGAGTTTGGCACAGATCGGCCGCCAGTGCTGTCAAGTCATCTAATGCCCGATCCGGTACAGTATCCAAACCCTGAAACTGATACACTGCTTTGAGGCGTGTCAGTTCGCTGGTGCAGGGCATCGTTGTGCAGGATAGCATGGAATCAAGTAATAATTCAGGGATTTTCATAGTTTTATTTTAATTTGGGTACGAGCGCTAATTTGACAGTCAAATAGGTATATTTGCAATCGCTACTCTAAGTTTTTTTAAAGCTTTAGATTTCATAAGTGCTTATTTTGTAGCAATATTTTAAATCAAATTATTAATGCGAGCTTAAGTATAACGCCGTTCACTTTGATGCTGTTAACGGGACTGAAACAAAAGAGGAGACTAAAAAGGGTATAATGCTTAACTAGCATAGCTTTCACGTTAGGAGGCGTGGCTAAGGGCAGTAGAACTTGCTGGCAGCAAAGTGCCAACTGACGGTTGGGTTGCAGCACCTGAAGTCCTTCAACTACCTGCCTGCCGAATGTCAGCAGGTTCAGGTGATTTGCAATCGCATCAGTCGAGTATATTCCAGTGCGTTGGAGGAGTCGGTGCAGAAGTTTTTGGAGATGCTGGGGAAGCTGAAGCGGGTTTATTTGACTCCTGTAGAAGACAAATTATTGAACGTTCTTGAGTCTGAGTATGGGTAAAGATAATCCCCTGAACACAAGTATTTCAGGCGCAGCGATCGCTATAAGATTTTTGGGCATTTTAAACTGGTGTTTACTGGATAGAGCCATGTTTAAAGAATTCGGTCGCAGTATGAAAGAACCAGTGCTTGAGGAAAATGAACTGATGGCTATGAGATTCTCTGCAATTTGTCGTTGGTTTTACTGGTTCATCTTGACGCTAATGCTGACATTTACAGCTTTCCCCGCATATGCAGCACATATCGGTACAGTTGAGGAGTTCTCGATAGTGTATCCTAATAAGTCCGAGAAGCCGGGTTCTACTCATGAGATTACTTACAACAAAAAGGGTAAAAACGTTTTTTGGGTAACGGGGCAGAACTATGATCGGGTTGTGGAAGTTACTTTGGATGGCAAAACAACTTTCCATCCAATGCCCAATGGTAGCGGTCCGCATGGAATTGAGTTCGATGCTGCGGGTAATCTTTGGATAACTCTGGAATTTTTGGGTGCGATCGCGCGTCTAGACTCGAATGGTAATATCGTTGCAAAATATGATGTGCAGTTAGATTGCTCAACCTGTAAAACCAAAATTAATACCCATCCTCACGGGTTGGGTATTGGTAGTGATGGCAAAACAGTTTGGTACACTGGCAAAGCTACTGGTACATTAGGCAGAATTACATCTGAAGGCGAGGTAAAAACTTTTGCTCTATCGAGTGTGGGCAGTGTTCCCATTTATATTAATGCTGGTCCTGATGGCAATATGTGGTTTACAGAGTTGGTGGGAAATGCAGTAGGACGAATTACACCAAATGGACAAATTACAGAATATCCTATCCCAACTTTGAATAGCCGACCAATTGCGATCGTTGCCGATCCTAGTGGTAAAGCTATGTGGTTTACAGAAGAGGCGGGAAACAAGATAGGGCGCATTGATTTGCAGGGTAATATCACAGAATTTCCCGTTCCCAAAACTCAGAACAATGTTATTTTAGCTTCTTTAACGTTTGATAACCAAAAAAACCTTTGGGTGGAGCAATACGTTGATGCTAACAATCCTAATTCCAATAGCCCAGACTATATCATCAAAATTGATCGGCGAATACGAGAATCAGAACCTGATGACATTTCCCAAATACCTTTTACCTTTTATCAAGTTCCTACCCGTAACACAGTGATGCATCGAATCATTCAAGGTCCTGATAAAAACATCTGGTTCACTGAGTTGCGATCTGACAAAGTGGGGAGGGTTTTGACTACTAGTAATTAGTTTACAGCAACATTAGAAGTGGATCTGCGCCTGCTTGAAAGAAATCTGCGACAAATTTTAACTGGAGTGCTGGTTTTAGCTTCAGGGCTAGTTTCGTTTGTCTTGACTCCACACTCCCGTTTTAGAAGCGATCGTTATTGTCTGAGCCTGTTCAATGGATGGCTGGTTAGTTCTTTGGAAAATCAAGATAGCGATGGTGGTAGCTCCAGCGCTCGCAGTTAAGATTATGGTAGTTTTCCACGATGGCTTCATGTTGCTAGCTTTGTTATTGCAATATAAGAAACCACAATTTTAACCGCAGTCAACTATCTACGCCTCACAACAACAACGGTACTGGATCTTAAAGCTAGAAGAATATTTATGTTCATTGGCGAAAGATTCTTGTAGCAACAATACTTTTAACTTAGTCGATTTTAAGATAAGCTTTGTTGATTGATAAGTCACTATAGATTGCAAAAATACATCGTCATGAGTCAGGGTGTATATCCAGACAATTGGAAAGAAATTGCGACAGCGCTAAAAGCTGACTGTGATTGGCGTTGTACTAAATGTGGTAGGGTCTGCTTACGTCCTGGGGAAAAACCACCTGATTGGACAAAATCTCAGTGCAAAGCTCATACACTTCAGGTACATCACTGGAATTGTGATCCTAGTGACAATCGGCTTGAGAACCTGGCTTGCCTATGCAGTGGCTGTCACCTTTACTACCATCGATTCGGACGCGGGAATATTTCTCCGGGACAGTTGTCACTGTTTACCGAGAGGAAAGTCAGCTAAAATTTAGCGATTTCAGGCGTGAGCGCTCACTAAAACTTGCTTTTGTTGTTGCGATTGCTTCAGGGGGTACTTTGTGTCATCGCTCAACTAGGCAATTTTTAGTTGCAGTCTGCTAAAACTAGATTTTAAATACTAAGTAAACAAAGTAAAAATAAGTTTCTCGGCTCAAAAACTCCATTTGACTGTGAAAACTGCGATAGCGGGTAGTCGGTGTGGGAGACGAATGTGCATCCATTCCTAAATTTCGCGCCATCAATACTGCTCGTTTCATGTGCAATGGATCGCTAACAATAAGAAACTTGTTTAATTGGTGAGCTTTCGCTACTTCCAAAGCATTTGTGAGGTTTTGGTGAGTTGTACGAGATTGAGTTTCAGTGAGAATATCAGCAGATTTTACCTGTTGCGCGAGTGCATAATTTTTTCCAACTATAGCTTCAGGTGGTTCATTACTCTCGCCAATTCCGCCAGTAAAAATGATTGTTTTAACAGATCCATTTTTATATAAGTTGATGGCGTGGTTAATTCGCTCTCTGAAAACAGGAGATGGTTCTTCTCCCCAAACTGCCGCTCCTAAAACAATTGCTGCATCTGCCTTGATATTATTAGTACTGCTGCCATATAAATAAATACTTGAGGCAGAAGAAGCGATCGCCAGCAACAAGGCAGATATCAAAGCTAGTGTCACCAAAATTAACCATTTTTTGGAAATTTTGTAATTGAGCATGGGGCGTTGTCTTATTTTTCATTCTTAGTTTCAATATCAAGTTAAGTGCGTAAGTTCTTTTATACTGTTATATGCTTCACCATTAGATGCAGTTGTGAATCTGGTTTCTACCGTGCAATCAAAAACTGCCCTAGACGAAAGCTAGAGCAGTTTTTGATAGAAGTAAATTATATAGGAGACTTTTAGTGTTGTCCCCGGTTTATCCATAATAAGTACCGTTATATAGTACTATTCACCTCAATTTTCGTACTTTACGCAAAAAAGGAATAATCTTGAAGTTGGCATTACAAAATTTAGAAGTCAGCACAAGCCCCTGCATCATAGACGGCATCGGCGATTTTCAGCAGATGCCCTAGCTGACAACGCGCTATGCCAAAGATATCTCTCCTGGTGATGGTGTGCTGAGAAAAGAAATCTGAGGATCAATCAGGCGTATATGTGATGGGCTTACGCCCCGCCAAGAGTGCGATGGCGTAACCGCCCGAAGCGATTGCAGAGATAATTGAAGTACCCAAGATTGTCTCTAGTCGCCCTGATATTGGCTATTGGATTGATACCAGTTGTGTTGGTGTAAAGCCTTGTGCCAATGAGTTAAAAGGATAGCGATCGCCTACAGCAGGCAGTTAGGCTATCTTGCTTGGCTTAACTAAAGTATTATTCTCCCGAACTTAACTCAGATTGGTTCAAAATTGCCTCTAGCAATCCAGTCGGTAAGCTGCTAGTTACCATGTATTTACACTGAATGCTTAACTACAGAAAAACTTTTAGCTTATGTTCTACTCATAATTGTTGCCTTTAAATTACTTAATCTTCATCACTTAAACTAAATTTAAACTCTTCACTACGGCTTTACACTTATTAATCTTTACTTTACAGCTTCTTGAGGCTAATATCATTATTTTTATCATTGTGATAACAGTTTGAATGATTGATATTAGAGAAGTAGTTTTAATTTGAGTTGATTAAATCAGTGAATAAGAAATGGGCGACTAAACGACTCACAATTAATCTGGCATCTGGGGAAGCAGAAAAATTAGAAAAATACTGCTCAATCACAGGACGACCAGCAACCGATGTAATTCGAGAGTTGATTCGTTCTTTGACTGTTGAAGAAGCACCAAATGCAAATTGAACTGCTTGATGATTAACACTCGCTTTTTTCGTTCAACTCAAGTACACCATACCAAAGCAAAAAACTGGTTTAGGTAATGCTGATTGCTGTATCAATAAAAAGTCTACCTAAATGGGTAACAAAACAGCTAAACTAACTTTATAGTTCCATTTTTAACTTACCAAAGACTAAAGCTATAAATTACTTAGTATCTCTTTAAATATTCCTTTGGAAATTCATGATTAATGCTGATGTGGTTCTTAGCTTTGAGGGGAGAAGCTGAACTAAATACAAAATCATCAAAACAACAGTTTAGTTTACTAAAACATGGATTTCATCAACCAAGCACGAAATTTGGCAGATACGCTCAAAGATAAGGCGCAAGAAGCAGCAAATAATACAGCAAAGGGGATAGAAGAAGTAGTTGATGGAATCAAGAATACTACTATAGAAATTACCACCTCAAGTATTAATGCAATTACTGATTTACCTGCAACAGCACAGCAGGGTTTTCAAGCAGTACAAAATGTCAGTAAAGCATTTGAAACAACTGCTATTGGTGTGAGTACTTCGAGTCTGTCCATAGCTGAAGCATTGCAAAAGCTGCCTTCGACTGCGGCAGAATTAGCCTCAGAAATGCCCAAGATTGCCAATAGATTCAGGTATCGTGCTGGTCTGAGAGTAGGAGATTTGCCTCGCTCCGATGCAGATGTCATGAAGCTGTTTGAGAAAATTCCAGGCACATCAAAGCTTGGAGGAAATGAAAGGGCTATCCGTGAATTCTTGAGCGATAAACATGGTAGCCATATCATTCCACGCTCTCAAGGTGGCTCAAATGGTGCTGACAACATCCTGTGGGAAGTGGGTGTTGATAATCTGCGTCGCGGAGCCGAAGTTATGACTGTTGGGGAGCAGTTTTATGTTCGGGTTTATAATGCAGTAGATTCTATTATTGGTAACTCTGCAACAATTGCTAGGCTGGGGATCACTGCTACAGGCACTGCTATTCTTACCCAAGTTATAGTCACAGCGATTTCATACTCCTTGGATCTTTATCGGGGCGATATTACTGTAGAAGAGTACAAAAGTTTAGTTTTAGAAGCTGCAAAAGCAGCAGGTATTGCGACACCGATTGTTTTTCTGATCTTAGTGGCTGTATTGGCGTTATTTCCAGAATTTACAGTTGTATTATCTGCACCAGTGGTTATTGCAGGTTTCAATGCCTTATTTGGCATGAGTATTGCGATGCCGATAGTACAATCGCTACTCCGTCATGCTCAAGCTGGTGGTTTTGGCACAGAAACTGCTGATGCTTACAGAAATGCACTTGGTGGTTCTACACCTGCTTGAGATTTAAAGTAAGTATTGCACTTCTATTTGGGCAATATAGGTTTAGCACATTTTTTCTATCTAAATAAATGAGATTTTTATTTAAGTTACTCGGTTTAATATTACTACTAGCCGGAGTTTACTTTCTTGGTCAAAATATCTACTTCAGCACCAACGTATATCCCTATTGGTGGCGTGGTATAGCTGCTGATGGTTCTATATTATTTCTAACTTCAGGAATTCTGATGTTATTTGTCTTGCCCCGTCAGGAAAAGGCGTTAGGTTGGGTGGCACTGGGTATAGGAATAGTTCTCATTTTTTTTAGTAGCCGCGCTGTCCTCACCCCTACAAGTTTATGGCAGTTTTGCCTTTCAATGGCTTGTTTTGTTGGGGGATATCAATTGTTAACTACAGGCCGCTTAAATATTTAGACTTAATCTTGTTTTCTCCCTTTGAGAAAAGTGTACTTCCATGCCCACGATTCGCAAATCTACTTCTGGGTGATACTCGGCTAACGGCCTAAACGAAATTGCGATAAGCTCCCGTTTAAGCCTTCTCCAAAGTAGACGCTGGCGCGAACGACTATCGCTCTTGGGTTAACACCTTTGTTATGGTAAAGTCGAGCTTAGGAACAATTTAAATTTTTACTCAGTCGTCGATACCAAAACTGAGAATTTAAACTATGCTTGATTTTTCTAAAGTTATTGCTTTGGCTTTAACAAGCTTAAGTTTTTACGGTATAGGTGTATCAGCGTTATCAAAATCTGCGCTTGCTGGAGAACCAATTATCGATAGAAACTGCCACCGTCATGAGAGAACACGAGAAGTATTTCAGCAAATACCACCACAGAATCAAGCTAGAATATTGACGACATCTTTCTTTCAAGTTAACAATAAAAAATACTCTCTACAATTACTAAAATTTCCCAACTCTACAGGTGTTTTATGTCTTTGGGAACCTAATGCTCGACTACCACAGAGGTTAAAAGACATATCAATTATTCAAGACAAGGTAATTGAGAAATTTGAGAAAGACCCTTCTCGACCAGCAAATTATATAATTACAGTCAAAGGCGAGAAGATGGAAGATATTTTAAAAACTGCTTATCGATTAAACCTAACTAATCCCAATCAACCAAAGGTAACACCGTTAGTTAGAGTTTACAAAAATTAGACGGAGATTTTTGTCTGTAGATATTTATTTACTTTATGTCAAATATAGTTATGGTGAGTGCAATTCCAGTCCAGCCGATGGCACTAGCTGGTATCCACCAGCGCGATCGCTCAAACCACTCCTGCAAAACAAAGCATTAGAATGTGCCAATGACTGCACCAGAAACCACAGCACCAGTAATCGCGCAGCCTAGCAGTATATAGCTAATTGCCCCTTGGGTATTAGCTCCTAGTAATGGCAATAAAGGGACTTTGAATTTAGATCCCTGACTATCTGCAAGTGCTAAATCGTTGAGACTGATGTACCTACAAAACAAACTGGTTTCAGCCCTCATTAGTACCGCAAGAAGGTAGAGGCGTATATTCAAAGAGCATGAGAACCATATAGCGATCGCCCTTCCTCAAGCGTAATATTCCGTTAACAGATGCAGATTTAGCCTCTTTGGAAGAATTGCTGTTCAATGCCGAAGCCGTTGAAAGCCGAGAGAGGTTTGAGGAGGTCTACAGGAAAAACCTCAGCCTGAAGTTGTTCATTCGTCAGTTGGTTGGTTTGGATAGGAATGCAGCGACTGAATTTACCTTTATAGCTAGCTTGTAAAATGTAGTCGATTATCAAATCAATTGTAAAAATGACAAAGTAAGGATGAAGAATTATGCTGGAGTCAGTTTTGATTGCCTAAGAAAAGCAAGTTTTAGTAGCTGGCAGGACTTACAGTTTCAACAATATCGCTATGAAATCACCGATCTTATTTAAAACCTTAACATTACTTAGTCTTTTCCTGCCTATACCCTTTAGTATGATTGCCAATGTTCCGGTTATAGCAAATACACTTAATACTCCCACAAATACTGAACAACCAAAGCGGTTGAAACGAACTTTATCAGGACATACTGCACCTGTGCGTGCATTAACCCTTTCCGCTAGCGGTCAAGTTCTTGCTAGTGGTAGCGATGATAAAACAATCAAGCTTTGGAATGCTACTACAGGTGCATTACTTCACACTTTAGCTGGACACGGTGAGGGCATTAAATCAATAGTATTTACTCCAGATGAGCAAACTTTAATTAGTACCAGTTTCGATAACACTATCAAATTTTGGAATACGCAAACAGGCTCAGAAGTTCGCACTATTTCAGAAAAAACAGGGGTGAAAGCAATGTTGTTGACCCTAGACGGACAAACTTTAATCAGTGGTAGCGGCGATAACACGATCAAATTTCGGAATCTCAAAACTCGAAAAATCGACCGGATACTCAAAGCAGAAACAACAGCACTTGCAATTACTCCTGATGGTAAAACTCTCTTAAGCGGAGGTGAAAATGGGGGAAGAATTCGGGTTTGGAGTCTGGTAACAGGTAAACAAATAGGCAGCTTTACCCCACCACTGCCCAAAAAAGAAGACCTAATCAGCGGCTCAGAGCGTGCATCAGCGCCGATTACGCTTGCTGTTAGTAAGGATGGGAAAATGCTCTTGTGTGGTGGATACGACGATAGTTTTCAATCTGGTGGAGTTAGAAGCACAGATGGTAAAGGTTTCAAAGCTTGGGACTTGAAAACAGGAAAGCTAGTTCATGATTTATCGTTCGGTACGAGTATCGATGCGTTAATTATAAGTCCCGATAGCAAGACATTTATTGCTGGTGGTTTAGGCAGGGAAATCATATTACGCGACATCAAAACAGGGAAATCAGTCATGGAACTTACCGGACACGCAGGTGGAATTTATGGACTGGCAATAAGTAGTGATGGCAAAATTTTATATAGCGGTAGTGGTGACAAATCTGTTAAAGTTTGGCAGATAAAAGTGTAATTCGTCAGCTAAAGGCTACAAATTACAAGATTACACGACGAGAGTAGCAACGTAGATATAAATATTGGGAGATGATGTATTAGCTTTCTGGTTTCTGTTCATTATAATTTGTTTACTAATGCTCAATGCTCTTGAAAAAAACTTTATTAGTCGTATTTCTCTTAACTCTATTAACCCCCAACGCCCTAGCGTTTTCCGACACCGAAAGCTATTGGGCAAAACATTGTATCCAACAACTAAAAGAGCGTAAACTAATTACAGGCTACCCTGATGGTAGTTTTCGCCCAGAAACAACAGTGACACGCGCCCAAGCAGCAGTGTTAATGCTAAATGCTTTTCCTGATTCACCAGTGAAACGTACATCTGCGTCTTTTAAAGATGTACCTGCTGATTATTGGGCAAATAAAGCAATTTCTACCGCTTACCAAAAAGGATTTTTTTCTGGTTATCCGGGTGGTATTTTCCAGCCAAACCAACCAATTCCTCGTGCCCAAATCATTGGTGTTGTAGCTGGGGGGAAAAATTACAGCCCTTTACCTAGCCCAATGCAGACATTACAACAATATTTTAACGATGCGGGGCAAATACCTAACTATGCCCAAAATGCGATCGCATCAGCCACGATTAATAGTATTGTTGTCAATTATCCCAATGTCAAACAGCTAAAACCACTACAAAGCGCGACTAGAGGTGAAGTTGCGGCTTTAATGTGTCGAGCGCTAAATATTTACACGGTTCCCCCACAATATATTGCTGGAGTCGAAGTAGACAGCCAAGAAATACGTCCTTTACCAGGAAAACTTGATATTATTCCCACCTTCAACAGTAATAGTCCTGAACTGGTGACAACTGAAGGAATTTTACTATCAACTTTTCCCCCAGATGGGAAACAAGTACATGAAGCACATTTAAATTATCCCTTTGAAGGCAGATTTGACATATTTGCTCATCATATCGTCAGGGCAGCAACACCAGCCCAAAGCCGCACTGTATACCAAGGGATAATTGTACATAATCCAGGAAATGAACCTGTGACAGTGCAAGTATTACAAGCAGCTAGTTACCTTACCAAAGAAGCACAATTTATTGCTTTAGCTGATATGGTTGAAAATCCCCAAGGTACAGTTTACTCTGGGCCAGGCGATCGCACAATGAATGATGTACTGCGGGGAGTTCGGCAAGAGATTTTTCCCGAAAAGCTGGTGATAGAACCAAAAGAAACTCAAATTCTAGCAAATTTACCAATACCGGTACAGGCTCCTTCTTCTAACGGTCGTACTACGATGATGCGCTTGGCAAGTAGTAATCCAGTTTATATCGCAAATTTAGTCAAAAATAGTAATATTTCACCCACCTTAGCCGAGTGGCAAGAGCTTTTGAATACAAATAATTTAGCAGGAAAGCGTGACCCCATTCCAACACCTCTTGACCCTCCTAGAGAACCAACGGTATTTAGTCGCGTCGCTGGTGTATCTCAAGGAACACAATGGAAAACACAGATTACGGACAATCCCAATGTTTCCGAGTTAACAATACCCTCACCAGGAAAGGCGTTTTCCTATCCTTTGGGAACTGTACATTTAATTACTCTTAGCACTGGACAAATTCAAAGTGCAGCAATGTTAAAACGTTATCCTGATACGGCCTACTTTGCTCACAGTAACTATGGTGTTGAGTACAATCTAACTTTGCCTCTAAGAAATATTACGAATGAAACCCAGACTATAACTGTGTCAATACAGACTCCTGTGAAGGATGAAGGGGGAACAGATAGACTGCTATTTTTAAAACCAGGTGTAGAACAAATATTCTTTCGGGGAACGGTGCGGGTTCGTTACATCGATGATAATGGTGTGGAAAAGACGCGCTATGTGCATTTGGTACAGCGTCGGGGACAAAGGGGCGAACCATTGGTGACACTGAAGATATTGGCGAGTGAAAAGCGACAAGTACAGATAGACTTTTTGTATCCTCCAGATTCTACGCCACCACAGGTTTTGACGGTGAGAACAAAGACGTGATTTAGGATTTGGGATCAAGTCTCGTGCTTTACGCAAAAAAAACAAATAATCTTGAAGTTGGCAGTAGCCAATCGATTTTCTCTCTTAGTGCCGAAAGTTCTGCTGATGGGGACTATTGGAGTTATGAGTGGTGTTTTGCAGCCGCAGCTTATGCTTTAGCTAGTGAATGTGGTTGTGACATGGGTTGTCCAAGATGCTTACATTCAACTGCTTGTCCTGGGCAAAATGAACCACTGTTCAAGGATGTAGATTTGTTCAATTCACCCTAAATACCAGAGGCAGCACTTGCTCTAAATGCAACAACCTGCGACCCTATGTCACAAAGCTGGATGTCACGACGAGAGACAATTTGCAACTCGTGAGGGTAACGCGGACGCGGATTATTCACCAACCAGATTGGAGGAACCATCGTGGTTTCATAGTAATCAATCTGATGCAAAACCCCAGGATTATTTTTGAGTTCTACCACTGTCCCCGGCAAATATTCAAATATTTCATCCCAATCAATAGCCGAATCGACGTTCATCACACTCAACCTGTTTAATACCTGAATTACTTACTTGCCCATACCAGCCAAACCTTGACCTTGCATTGTTAACCTAGCAAATAAAACATTAGCGAAATAGCTGGTGGGTATATCGACTGTGCTTTTAATTAGCAATAGAAATCACTCCGATCAAGTACCACTTCACCGTAATTTGGCACCCAGGCAACCCAGGTCACTGGGGATTCCTGGCAGAGCAACTTGGCTTCCTCAAAGGCATAGTCACTGGGTGGTTGGAGCAACTTTACCCAGGTATCTCGGTTGTACGTGATGTGGCAGACGGGTTTCCAACTTGAAGTGATCTGGTTTGCCAGAGTCGGGGCGGTTGAATTAACCGAAACTGTTTGATGGGACATAGGCTTTCTCCGTCTGTAATCTATTAAAACTTGCAAGCATTACTCTCTTCAACTAGACCAGAAAGAGTAAAATAAATAATTTCTGTATCTATATTTACAAAATTGGGGGTAAATAGCTCAATCACCTGGAATAAATTAACAAATCCTGACATAAGAGATAAGAAATCCTGATTTATTGCTTCTGATGCTGTTCAAAATTCTGGTTATCCTGCATACTCTGGGAGCCATCGTCTGGACGGGTGGGCATTTGGTGCTTGCCGTTAAGTCCTATACTGGCAGTCAGTAACAAATAATTTACTGCTAGCAGAAACATAAATTTGTGACTGATAACAAACCAACCGATTACGCCGCAATTATCCGTGCTGCCAACCAAACCATTCCAGAACCCCCGGAATGGCTAAGTGCAGGTAAATACGTTTACTCGCCGGAATATGGAGTTGGCGAGGTAATGGCAGTATTAGGAAAACGGTTGATTGTTAAGTTTGTAGAAGAAGTTAAGCCAACCCAATTTGGAGATTGGGAGCAGGCTCTAGCTTTGGGTTCAATTAAAGCAAGTAACGCCAACTTCGTTTCCTCGGCAACATTTCTTGAAGAGAACAACACCGCAGCCACAACAATTACGGAGCGTATTCAACAAATCCCCCAGGTAGTATTTCAGTCTGTAGCGCAAGAACTGATTGCAAGCATTAGGGCGATAGATATCAAAAATGCTAACCAAGGGATAATTCACCCCCTACCGGGCGATTTACCACCTGCTTTACGTCTAGCGCTACAGAACAACGGTATCACCCAGATTTATTCTCATCAATTAGAAGCTCTAACAAAGTTACGTGCTGGGTTTGACTTGAGTATCACTACGCCCACAGCAAGCGGAAAGACGCTGTGCTACAACTTGGCTATCCTGGAATCGTGTATTAAGCAACCGCAAACAACAGCATTGTACATTTTTCCACTTAAGGCATTAGCTCTTGACCAAATGCGAAAATTGCAGTCGCTTGTCAAGGCAATGCCTAATACTCGTCTTAAACTCGCATTGATGACAGGAGATACACCAGCTACTGAACGGCAGCGTTTTTTTATCCCCAATCCCCCAAACATCTTGGCAGTCAGCCCCGACTTGTTGCATTACTATCTTTATAGAACCCATTTGATATCTTTTTCTAGTTAGTGGCTAGTCTTTTGAGCATCAATCTGATAAAACAAAGCTTGAGCTTGGCATTAGCACGATCGAGTGTACGTTCAAAATTTTTGACTAAACTTTT
>NZ_JADEXU010000101.1 GCF_015206895.1 Nostoc sp. LEGE 12450
GGGAGGGTTAGGGTGGGGTAATTCGATAACTAAGGAGGGGCAAAAACCTCTTAAATTCCCCCTTAAAAAGTGGGATCTAATTCTATATTGACTTAGAAGTTGTAGCCAAGTCCTAGTTGCAACCCTACGTCAGTTTGATCCATAAAAGCAGCATTTACAGCGCCATTTAACGTAAATCTAGAACCGAGAGGAATGTCTACACCACCAGTTAGCAGTAATCCAAAATCAGTATCAAGATTAGCTTCGATCGCTACACCAGCACCTATATAAGGAGATATAAAGAAGGTTCGGTCGCCCACATCAGCAGAGGCACGAGGGGTAAAATCTAAAGTCAAGGGAACCAAAAACACTGTATCATCCCCAAATAGTACCGATGGTCGCACTGAAATATTGCGTGTCAGACCAATTTTACTGATTACTGCAAAGTTACCATCGCTCAAAGCTGTATCGTTACCGCTCAAACCAATGTTACCAGCAACCCCGATATAGCTGGGGCCACCAAGAGTAGTTCTACCTGGTGTAACAGTAGGCGTTGTTCCGTCTGTATTTCCTGTTGGTGGTTGATTTAACTGACTGATGTTAACATCAGGCGGGACAAGGACTTGGTTAATTGCATGGATAACACCATTGCTAGCTTTAACATCCGCCTGGATAACTCTGGCATTATTTACCGAGATTTGATTGCTAGCGCGATCGATTTGAATATTTACAGGTCTTTCTTCAGCAGTTTGCAGTTCCCCAGCCGCGAGTTGACTAGAAGTGACTGCACCAGGAACCACGTGGTATGTCAAAATCTTAATCAATGCTTGTCTATTTTCTGGTTGCTGTAACTGCTGTAAGGTAGCAGCAGGTAAAGCAGCAAATGCTTGATCGGTTGGAGCGAAGACTGTATAAGGGCCTGGCTGTTGAAGAATATCTGTTAAGCCAGCTGTCTTTAATAAAGAAGTCAGAGTTGTAAGAGAACTACTGGATGAAGCAAGAGTCACAATATCGCTACCAGTTTGAGTCCCACCAACAATATACTGACTAGCTGGAAGATTGCTAGCAATGGGTTGTACTCGTCCCTGTTTCGCCAAAGCTTGATATAAGAGTGCCGCAGCTTCAGCACGAGTTAGAGGTTGTTGAGGATTGAGTTGTTTTACATCTGGATAATTAACAACAATATTGGATTGTGTTGCAGTAGTAACACTGGCAATGGCATACTGCGGGATGTTTGAAGCGTCGGTGTAGTAGGTGCTGAGGTCAGTACTGGCTCCGGTGTTACTAGCAGTTAAGCCCAAACCACTGGTTAAAGCAACGATCGCCTGTACCTTGGGTATTTGTTGATTTGGCGAAAACACGTTCCCAGGATAGCCTGCCAAAAATCCAGTTTCGTAGGCGTACTGAATTACAGAAGATGCCCAATAGCCAGCAGGAACATCACGAAATCCACCTGCGGTTAATTGCCGAACTCGGTTTTGGTTAGGGAAAGCTTTCTGAATCAGGGCGGCAAATTCAGCACGAGTCACGGCTTGATTTGGCCTGAAGCTGCCATCAGGAAAGCCAGCAATTACATTATTGTCAGCTAGGGCTTGAATGAAGGGACGCGCCCAATAATCTGAGGAAACATCAGATAAGTTAACTGTTGAAGTCGGAGATGGTGTTGCAGGGGATAGTGTTGTAGGGGATGGTGTCTCAGATGGAACGGTATTTTGAGATGAAGCTGGGGTAGAAATTACGATGGGAGTTATTGTAGCAGCTGTCATTCCCAGGACTAGTAAAGCAACCCTTGCTGATGGCCAACGAAAAAAACTAAACATAGAAATATCCTCTTTTGAAATTCTTGGATTGACTATTGGAAAATACTGGGTGCAAGGTTAAGTTAATACAAATATCCAGATGAGTGCTTGGTTTACATCGATTATGGATGGGAACCCCAAATACAACCGTTAACTCTGGAAAATCAAAATGTTGGACATTATGAGTAGCTGCTCTGACATCTCATCACATTTATCCAAATATTCATCACAAATAGTATTAGATCCTATTTGATTTTTAAAGAACCGCAGATAATACTAATAACGATAATCAGTGATTCTGTGGTAATATCCTACGATGCAATAATAAATATCCTTAATGCAACTAGACGATTTTATCAGTTATAAAATCGCCGTCAAGCAGTAAGAAAATTGGCTTTTAATAGCCGTTTCTTTATAATTGCGGACGAGGGTTAATACCGTCAAGCTCAATGCATCACGATCTTTAACAAGGTTTAAGAAGTAGCAATGTATGTTGACGATATCATCTATTATTATCCTTTAATGGAGATTATACAACTAACTAATGGCTGGATTGCGATCAAAAACTTTCACTCTTTAGATAGTTGTCCTTGATATAAAAATTTCTAATACTAGACTGGAAAATAGCGATCGCAATCAAAGATTTGGGGCATGATTGCGCCAAGATTTTCACCTCGGAATTATTCTTTTGCAAAAGACAATTTTATGAAAATCAATCCAAGGATAAACTAGGATTTTTGATAAGAGTCACGCAAACCTACACGCATAGCGGTAATTGATGAATTGCCCCTACCTGAAAATAAAGGTTTCGGCTATTGTTTGCGTAAGTCCTATTTGAATTTCAGAGAAGTGCAACGTCTCTTCGCATTTTGAGCCAGTCACAAGTGTTACTTATCTTTGACCTACCAAATCTGCAATTGAGGTTATTAATTCAGTTGGTTGTACTGGCTTGGCAATATGTTTCTGAAAACCAGCTGCTAAAACTCGATCGCGATCGCTTTCTCCCGCATAAGCCGTAAGAGCGATCGCCGGAATTTCCCCTCCCTCTTCCTTTGGCATAGCTCTGAGCAGCCTAATCAGGGTGTAGCCATCCATCTCTGGCATTCCTAAATCACTTATTAATACATCAGGTATGGTCTTGACTATGACAGCCAGCGCCTCAGTTACCGATGCTGCAACAGTTGTTAGTGCCCCATTCCGTTGTAGAAAGAAGTGCAAAAACTCCCGTGTATCAGCATCATCATCAACAATCAATATCCGTAGTCCAGCGATCGCTAACGAGTTAAATTTCTCTCTGCCTCCCCCAGTTTCCTCATCTTGCCTACTCTCTTTCATCACAGGCAGTCTCACAGTAAAAATTGCTCCCTGTCCTTCTCCTGGACTAGCTGCTGTTATAGTTCCACCATGCAACTCTACCAGGTTGCGAACTATTGCCAATCCCAACCCCAGCCCGCCAAATTTTCTGGTTGTACTGCTATCGGCTTGACGAAAATATTCAAATACGTGGGGTAGGAATTCAGTAGAAATCCCTTGTCCAGTGTCTTTAACTTGAATCAGTGCTGAGTGGGAAGCCAATTCCCCACTTGATGAGAGGCTGACTTCCACAGATCCGTTAGGGGGAGTGAACTTGACAGCGTTCGAGAGTAAGTTCCCTACAACTTGCTGTAAGCGATAATAATCGCCTGACACTTTACCAACATTTGGGTCAAGCTGTATTTTTATCTGGATGGATTTGCTTTCTGCGATTAACCGGACTGTTTCTAATGCAGCATCAATTACAGATGCTAGGTTAACAGTGGCAAAAGTCAGGTTCAACTTACCGCGAATAATTCGGGATACATCCAGTAACTCATCAATTAATTGAATCTGCAATTGAGTATTTCTTTCGATGGTTTCTAAGGCCCGATTGGTAGTAGCTTCATCAAATTTGCGGCTTTTGAGTAGCGATGACCAGCCTAAAATGGGGTTAAGGGGCGATCGCAATTCGTGGGAGAGAATGGCGAGAAACTCGTCTTTGTTTCGGTTTGCCTGTTTGAGTTCCTCTGTTTGTTGTCTAAGTGTCTGTTCTAATTGCTTCCTTGGGGTTAAGTCCAGAATAAAACAGATCCAAGATGGCGGATCTTTCTCTACCAAAGCACCACCAATTAGTATGGGAATGCGCGAACCATCTTTGCGGATATATTCTTTTTCAAAAGGATTACATACTCCAACCGTTAAAAGTTGCTCTATCCCTCGCTTATCAAGAGCGTGATATTCCGGTGGAGTCATCTGTTTTCTGCGTACTTTACCTGCTAAGAGTTCCTCTCGCGTATAACCCACCATTTCTAAAAAAGCCTCATTTGCCTCAGTAATATGGTCTGGTGTAGCGAACATAATGCCAATAATATTGGAATCAACTAAGCGCCTTAATTGAGTTTCACGCTGGAGTAAATCATTTTCTATCTGTTTGCGCCCAGTAATATCCTGAGCAGTACCCATCATCCGAACTGGCTGATCCTCGGCTTCGTAAAAGACACGACCTTTAGCAGCAATCCAATGAATGGTCCCATCAGACCAAAGACTGCGGTATTCAATGTCATACTCAACCTTTTCCTGAAAACAACGAGCGATCGCTTCATTGAGACGTTGACGATCTTCTGGATGTATGCAGTTGAGAAAAAGCTCATAGCTCATTTCGACTTCTGAGCCTAGTCCAAATAGCTCCTTACATTTCTCTGTCCAAACTAACTCGTTGGTGGTAATATTCCAAAACCACATACCCAGTTCCGCAGCAGAAGTGGCTAACCGAATTCGTTCTTCACTCTCGCGCAGGTTTGTTTCAATTTGCTGGCGATCGCGTAGCGCAGCTTGCTGTTCGCGCAGTATAGCTTGCTGTTCGGTAATATCAGCACTAGCACCAACTACCCTAACTACCTGACCATTTGTATCCCGGACAGCAAAACCCTGGTCTTGCACCCATACATAGCGGCCATTTTTGTGACGGATTCGATACTCAATGCTATAACGGTTGCCATTGGCCATACTAGCCATGAACTGGTCATTAACTCTTTGTTGGTCATCGGGGTGGATGAGTTGTTGCCACCACTCGAAGGTGGGTTCAGCTTCTTGTTGTGTGTAGCCAAAAACCTGGGTTAAACCCTGAGTTCTCTCCACACTACTTCTGTGAATTTCCCAGTCATAGATTAGGCAATTAACCGCCGCAGCTGCTAGCTCAAACCTTTCGTTACTTTGCCGCAGTGAAATTTCTATGTGTCGTCGCTCTGTAATATCAAAAGCAATGCCTAAAAGATATTTCGGGAATCCCTCAACAGTTCTGCTATATACAGTGTCATAGCTACAAAACCAACGCCACTCTCCATTCGCGTGTCGAATCCGATATTCAAAACTGAGGACTTCGCCCTGACAGGTAGAGTTAAATCTTTCAAAATAAGTAGGGAGTTGAGCCAAATCTTCAGGGTGTAGAAGTTGGATAAATAAATCCTTTCCCATTGCCTGGATTTCTGCTGGTGTGTAGCCCCAACCTTGAGCAATTTCGTAATTAACATAAGAATTTCGCTGCTCAATGAGGTCATATATGTAAAGTATCCCCGGCAGAGTACCAGCAATTTGTTGGAACAAACGTTGACTATCCCACAGTATCTGAGATTGATTTGCATCAATTTGTTGAGTATCTTCAGTACAGTTACATTTTTCCTCAAGTTGTGCCTGCTTAAATTCTGTAATATCCGAAAAAGTTGTGACGATCGCAAAGGGAGTGTTTACTCCAGCTTGGAACAGAGGTTTTGAAGACAACAATAGCCAGACTAGCTGACCATTTGGCTTATAAAAGCCACACACCATATTCAAGCAAGGTTTACCTGTTTTCTGAGCAGCGATCGCTGGGTGAGTTTCGCTAGTTAAAAGAGAGCCATCTTCATGAAGGAATTGCCACTTGGAATCAAGTAAATTCTGCCCTACAAGTTGTTCTGTGGTTAGTCCCAAAATGCGATCGCAAGCTGCACTGCAAGCCTGGATAGTACCATCCGCCAACTGAAGCACCATTCCCTCTTCTCCACTGGCTAAGAGCGAATAATTTGCTTTTTTACTAACTTGCCGATGCAGCAGCTTTTCATTAGCCAGCTGGTTTTGGGACTTTTCCGCGTCTGGCATTCTGTAAAGTTAAATAAATTTAAAGTTAATTTAATATTCAACGGCTCGTACTTACATAAATTTTAGCCTTATTTCTTCCATTTTTAGGCAAAATATTACTATCTAGTCGGCTTTCCCAGTTGTCGATAAGTCTAAATTTAGCGTTGCTGAATTCAGGTATGAAAATGATTTTGCGTGATTTCAAAACCCTTGTAGAGACGTTGCAATGCAACGTCTCTACACCAAGATTCATATATCTAATCAGCAACGCCCTAAATTTAGAAAGCTATCCAGGGAAGGGTATTAAGATTATGCGGAATCAACCTTAAGCATAAACAAAGCAAAAATTTAAATTTTTTGTGATATATTTCTGTAATCTACAATACCCGTAATGTAGATAATATTGTCGGAGATTTTAAAATTTACTATTATGTCTAGTCAAGAGCCAAATTCTAATCAAGCATTTCAGCAAACACAGGCTACCGGAACAAAGAAGAAGAGATTACAACCTCCCCCAGACATCAAAAAACCAAAGAAAACCGAATAAAAACGTTATATCCCGTTGTAGAGACTTAATTTAAATTAAGTCTCTACAATTGTCTAAAAATAAATCAGCTTATACCAAGTTCTATGTGAAGCGGCATAAAATCAACCTTGATAAAACAAGGAGCTTAAGCCCCTTGCTCTGTGCAACGTCAAAAATAATCGGTATTATTTATTTTTCGCTTGAGTTTTTGCCTGTTCTAAAGCTATTTCTTTAATAGCCTGATATGAATTAACATTTGAAGTCCCTTCAATAGCTTTAACTGCCAAATCCTGAACTTGCTTGAGAGCAGATTCAAGTTGTTTAGAAAGATTTTGAATCCGCGTCTCTTGATTAGTAATAGTTTGTTCTAGAGATTGTAATCTTTGTTCATAGAAACGCTTTTGCCCTTCCACTTCCTTAGAATATAAATCTGATTTTACTTTCGCCTGGTAGTGGGCAATGCCTTTGCCTTCTTCTATAGCTTTTTTGATAGCTGCTTCTTTATCTTTCGGGAAAGCCTCTACCTTAGCTTTTAATTCTTCAAATTGTTTCTCTCTCTCAGAAATTGCTTTCTCTCGTTCAGCCCATTGTTTCTCTGTCTCTTGTAGTAATTCTTCTAGTTGTTTATATAGTGCTTTTTGCTCTTGTTCGTATTCGTCACTTTGCAGCTGTCGTTGGAGTTCTAAATTATATTTATACTCTGATGCATCGCGTTGTCGAGTTTTCTTCAAGTTTTCATTCCGTTCTTTTATAGCCCGTTGCTGTTCTTCTTGTTCTTTTCCCCAAGTATTTCTTTGTTCTAGTATTTCTTGGAATAACACTTCAGAACGCTGGTTATATTCTTCCTGATAAGCTTTCGTATTATCTTCATAAGATTGGATGAGAGTATCCAAGATATCATCAGAAATTTCTAAATTATGTAGCTGTGTTAATTGTTGGATTTCTTCTTCTAAATTTTGCCTAATTTCTTCCAAATTAGAGGCTTTTGTGGTTAGCTGTTCCGATAATTCATTAGCAGCACTGCCAAAACCTAATTGAATCTTTGCCAAGCTTTCAATTGTATTGTTCATCTTCTGTTGGACACTCGAAAGCTGATTCATAGCTGTTTTTTGTTCTAATTTAGGCTGTTCTTTTGTTCCAGACTGGGTTTCTTTGGCAACTTTTTCAAGTTCCAATTTCAGCGCTGCTTTTTCTTTAGCTAACTCCTCAAATGCCTGAAGAATTTCTACTTTAGTATTCTTATCAGTCGGCTTTTTCACCACCACAACAAACCTCCTCTTCAGGAATTAAAAATGGTTAAGATGCTACAGACTCGTAACTATTTAGGATTGGAACTACCAAAAGCCCTCATCGCTAAGTCTTGTGCTTGTTTTAATGCAGTTTGCAATTGAGCAGAGATACCTTCTATTTGCTCAGACTGTTTCTTAATTGTTTCTTCCAGAGATTGAATTTTTTGTTCATAACTCTGTTTGTTAGATTCCCATTCTCTCTCAAATAAATCAGCCTCAATTTTAGCTTTTTGGCTTGTTTCTTTAATTGCTTCTTCTCTAGCTTTCTTAACGGCTTCTTCCAGTTCGTTAGGAAATGTAGTTACCTTTTGTTCATAGTCTGCAAACAGTGGTTGGCGTTCAGCGAATATCTTTTCTCGTTGTGCCCAATCTTTATCTTTATTTTGAGAATTTTCTTGTATTTCCCTTTGTTGTTGTCGTTTTACCGCTTCGTAGCTATCTGTATTGAGTTTACGAGTAGTTTCTAACTTATATTGAGATTCTTCTTGTTCTTGCTGGCGCTCTTTGACTAATAAATCGTTATATTCTTGGAGTTTTTCTTCATACTCAGCTTGCTCTTTTTGCCATTCTTTCCGCCTAGTTGTAATTTCTTTTTCTAGTGCTTCCCTTTTACTGATAGTATCTTGCTCTAAAGTTTTTAATTTTTCTTGATGTTCTTGACTTAAAATGTCTAGGGTATCCGCTACAACTCTGATTTGTTGAAGCTCTTGTAAGCGTTGAGTTTCAATTTCTATAGCTCGGTTCAATTCATCTAACTTAGAATTTTCCTGAGCTAGTTTTTCAGATAACGCATTGAGAATACTGCCAAACTCCAATTGTAAATCAGCTAAACCTTTGACAATACTATCAACCGTATATGCAGAAGCTGCTTGCAGAATTTCTTGACTTTTTGCCTTGTCTGCTTCCTCTTGTTTGGTTGCTATTTTAGATTCCAGCTTTTTTCTTTGGATAATAATTTGTTGAAATGCTTGCATTAGTTGTTGTTTGCTGTCCTTGACTCCAACTGTAGTCATCTTCCAACTCCCTTCAATAGGCAAATGATTTATTGGGTAGCAAGCCATACCAATGACTACCCTATGCAGACATCAGAGTAGCCTTTAAATCAACATTTTTCACGCAGTGTAAATACTGAAATGATCGATATAGGACACTTAGGTGGTACGAATTTTCCACAGTTATGTCCTTCTATTTTTCAGGTATAGTTTTCCCTTTCAGAAGTATTAGTACTTTTGTACTAAGATAAATATACCTAACCTCATCTCTTCTTGTCAAGATAATGCTTTATATAATTGCGCCACCCAACAAAGTATTAAAAGCCGGCAATCATAGTGATTTACGAGGATGATGTTGAATGTGTTACTTTTTGTAAAGAAAATCTAAAAGAATTAACCCTAGCAGAAGCGCCGTCGCACTAAGGCGAGATAATAAGTTTAATCATGCTAATTGATACAAGCACAGTCCCAGACTTTTGTGATATCAATGTATACCACTGAATCGACCAAATACTCTGCCAGAACGGAAATTGGACAAACCAGCCGTATTCTAGTAGTAGAAGATGAAGAATTAATCCAGGAAATGCTAGCTGTAGCCCTGGAAGAAGAAGGTTACGGGGTGATAACTGCACCCGATGGGCGATCTGCTATAGAGTATCTCAAAAGTTTTGAAACCAACTCAGGGGAAGTTCCCTTTGATTTGATCATTCTTGATTTGATGCTGCCGCAAATCAATGGGCTAGATATATGCCGTTTGCTGCGTCATCAAGGAAACCCAGTACCGATTTTAATGCTCAGTGCTAAGGGTAGTGAAACTGACCGCGTTCTGGGGTTAGAGGTGGGAGCAGATGACTACCTGACCAAACCTTTTAGTATGCGCGAGTTAGTAGCTCGTTGCCGCGCTTTACTCCGCCGCCAACGCCTAAGTAATTTACCACAACTACCAGTATTAAAATTCAAAGATGTTACTTTGAATCCTCAAGAATGTCGGGTGCTGGTTCGTGGTCAAGAGGTGAGCCTTTCACCTAAAGAGTTCCGCTTGCTGGAATTGTTTATGAGTTACGCCCGGAGGGTATGGTCGCGGGAACAATTACTAGATCAGGTTTGGGGGCCAGATTTCGTTGGTGATAGTAAAACCGTAGACGTTCATATTCGCTGGTTGCGCGAAAAATTAGAGCAAGACCCCAGTCATCCGGAATATATTGTGACTGTACGAGGTTTTGGCTATAGGTTTGGATAATTAGTTTAGATAGTTGTTAGTTTTTAGTAGTCACCAACAAACTAACAACTCAAATGCTTTTATTGGGATTTTTTCTGGGTTTAGCAGTAGGCATTGGGTTTTGGATTTGGCAACAGGTTCAACTTAACCGCTACCTGGGGCGCTTATTCCGACCGTTAACCTCGCATTCTTCCAAGAAGGGACTGCTGCTGATTCCTGGGTTATGGCAGGAAATAGCGATGGTGAAACAGCAACGCCAAGATTTGCAGCAATCATTGCAAACTTACCAAGACTTGCTAGATTTTGCACCAGTGGGATATTTGCAGGTAGATGAGGAAAATCAGCTGCTGTGGTGTAATCGGCAGGCGCAGGAAATTTTGTATCTGCAAAGGTGGCAACCAGAAGAAATACGTTTACTACTAGAGTTAGTACGGTCTTACGAACTTGACCATTTAATTGAGCAAACTCGTGATCGGCAAAAACCACAGACGGGAGAATGGATTTTTCATCCATCTTTTGATGATGCGGCAGAAATGTCAACAATCAAATCTCTGGCTTTGCGGGCATCTAGTTTGCCTTTACCTAATGGGCAAGTAGGAGTATTTTTAGAAAATCGTCAACCCCTATTAGACATAAATCAAGTACGCGATCGCTCTTTTTCTGATTTAGCCCACGAACTCAGAACGCCCTTGACTTCGATTCGCTTGGTGGTGGAAACTTTACAAATTCGCTTGGAACCACCTCTAAATCGCTGGGTTAACCGTTTGATGCAGGAAGTCGATCGGCTGATTAACTTAGTGCAAAGCTGGTTAGACCTCACCCAAATGGAAGCAAACCCAACCATGCAATTGCAAGCCAAAGCTGTAGAATTGCGATCGCTAATTACATCTGTTTGGGAAACACTAGAACCCTTAGCACAGCGCCAACATCTATCTCTTTCTTATTCTGGCCCAGAAAATCTTTGGATTAAAGCAGATCAAGCCCGGATTTTTCAAGTTTTTCTCAACTTGCTAGACAACAGTATTAAATACAGTCCTCCTTCTACAAGTATTCGTGTTGAAGCGAAAATCTTATCAACAAAAAATAATGATGCTACTTCTCCAATTCTGGAAATAAATCTTATTGATTCTGGAGTCGGGTTTTCTGAGGCAGATTTACCCCACGTTTTTGAGCGATTTTATCGAGGAGATAAGGCGCGAACCCATTCTCCACAAGATAGTAACTCCATTGGGGCGATCGTTGGCAATGGATTAGGATTAGCCATCGTTGAGCAAATTCTGATCGCCCACGGTGGCTCAATTAAAGCTATGAACCATCCAGAAACCGGTGGTGCGTGGATGCAACTTCAATTTCCTGAAGTTATGGCAAACTCCTTAAGCCAAGACTATAGTTAGTAATATCTTCACCTTTAAGACAACAAGTGTGAAAGCTGTCCATTATGGTTCCAATCCTCAAAGACCCGAACTAGCACGCGCCATTAGGCGCTTAGAACGGGACGTATTACGCATGGGTGCTTTGGTAGAACAATCGTTTCGCCTCAGCCACCAAGCGTTATTTGCTCGTAACTTAACAGCAGCAGAGCAACTTCCTCTATTAGATAAAAAGATTGATCGCTTTTATCGTCAAATCGAATCAGATTGTACGGCGATTATGACGCTGAAAGCACCTACGGCTCAAGATTTGCGCTGCTTGAGTGCCTTTATGCAACTGGTGCGAGACTTAGAGCGTATTGGCGATTATGCTGAAGATTTAGCTGAGATTGCGATTAAAATTTTTCCTTATGCGCCTCATACGTGTTTATCTGAAATTGAAGCCATGTCCCTTCACGCGCAGGCAATGCTAGCAACTAGCTTGAAGGCTTTGGGAGATTTCGATGAAGGCGGTGGTCGCCGTTTAAAACACCTAGATGATACTGTAGACGATGCTTATGATCGCGTTTATCAAACTTTAGCCCAACAACGAGATGTACCTGGTGTAGTCGAGCCAATTGTGCTGCTAGCACTGGCAATTCGTTGTCTAGAACGGATGGCAGATCATGCAACTAATATCGGTCAGAGGGTGGCATATATTGTCACCGGTCAACGCTCTTAATTGACGGTTCATGAGTCAACAGCCTAAAGTCACTACCTCTAGCTCCCCGATAAATGGGGTGGATCTTGATTTTAGTTTCCCTCTTTTTAAGACTATCCATTACCCGGATCTGTCTTAATATTTGCGATAGCGATCGCTTTTGTTTTTCTAACCCTGATTAGTTAGTCGTTAATTCTCAATAAAAACGCAGTATTAGCAAGAATTTAAGCGTGAATTTGTCAAGTATGCCTAATCCCTAAGTCTCTCAGATGCTTACAAAAGAAGGATTAAAAGATTGTAAATAAAGATGTGAGTAACGAGCGCAGGGCTATTTTAGCCTACAAGGATTTGGCATAACAAGTACTGAATAACGAATAAATATTGGGCTTTTATAGTTGGCAAATTATAGACATTAAATTTTAATTGTTACCATTAAAATTAGCGAGAAGAATCGTAAATATATATGAGCGGTTAGAAAAAATATTTACTGTTTAATTATAAAAATAGTAGCTTTTGATTCAGTTTTTCAGTGGCTTTTTTAGAGCTTGGATATCACGTACAAGCCAAAATATAATTACTGCTATAGTTGGTACAAGCGTTAAAAAATCGCATAGTCGGATACCTCGTAGTAGATAGTAAAAAACAGTACTGCTACTACAAAAGAGGATGCTAGTAATCACGAATCTATTTGAATTGGAATCTATGTTTAAAGCTACGACTGCCAGCAGCACAGAGGAATACCAAGAGCAATACCAAGGCGCAGCAAACAAAAATAATATTAACGTAATCCATCCTATATTTGTACTAAAACTAGTTGCAGAATATGTTTTTTTCAAATATGGTTTTACCAGAATAATTAAATAAGAAACTACAAATATAGAAAAGATTATAGGTTTAAATGCTGAGAATACACTTACTTGAAAAGTTACAGGAAGGTTTAGAATTTTATAACTTAGTATATTCTTAATTAAAGAATATAATGACCCACCTACTCTGTCTTTAACGCCAGGATTGAAAAGGCTTGTCCAAGCATCTACAGAAGGTAAAGCTATCAGAGAAGCTGCAAAAATTATAGATCCAGAGATAAAAATGGCACTAAATAAAATTTTCCAACGCTGTTGCTTAATCAAATAAACAAAAATTAGAGGCAACCAAACAATTGGTAATGTTTTAATTAGAAAACCAATCCAAGCTGTAACAATCGCAGCTAGATAATTATAATTTTTAAGGCATATTATTAAAATAATTAAAATGGTAGAAATTAAGACATCTATATGGGCATTTGTAACCTGTTCATACAGAAGTAATGGGCTAACCAAATATGCAGTTGTTACATTAACTTTATGAGAAGAGTTTTTTGAATGCCCCCAAATTAAGTAACTATTTAATATATGGAATAAAAGACAGATTAATTTAAATACATAAATTCCTAAACTAGGAGTAATTGCAACAAAAAAGGCAGAAAACATAAAAAATAGTTGAGATATAGGCCCATAAGTAGAAGTCTGTTTCCAAACAAGAAATGGAGACAATTCTGAGGTAAATGTGCTCGCAGGATTCAGAAAAGGGTTAATTCCATTTAAATACATCAAACCATAATGTATATACAAATTTATATCAGTAGTTATTGGATAACCTGCAAAGGCAATCAACAGAAAAAATGAACTATTTTTTAATATTTTTATAAAGGTTATATCTTTTTCCTTATTTTTGTTTATTATTAGCCACACAACATATATAATATTTAAAAAAAGAAATTCTATGCCTGTTCTTACTTGGTCAAAAGGTTTGGGAAAATCAGGTAAATATCGACCTGTAGAATTAGCTAAAGCATCAAGATAAAAAGAATAAGCTCTAATTGCTAATTCTCCACATAATATTAATGACAAAATTATGGCAAAACCTAATAATATTTTGTTTTTCTTCCTGTTAGATAAATTGTTTGCGTTTAGCATAAGCATAAAAAATTTTAGTCCCAGGTAAAGTGCATATTTTCAATAAGAAAGCCCTAATCTAAATAAAGACCTAAGTAATCCCATTCAGTACCGCTTATTGCTAATAACTTAAGCCTTTGCTACTTAGTCTGTAGAACTCAACCAAACCAGAAATCCCTATTCTATAGTTTTAGTTATGTCAATAACATTTTAGATGCGCTTACCCTGAGTTTAATACAGGTCTTTAAATTCAAAATTAAAATTAAGCTAAGTGTTGACCTTGCTAGTCTTAAAGACTTCAAGTTCCAATACAATTTTCCAATAAATTATCATTTAATGATGATTTATTTGACATTGGATAATCTTATACAATTGAATGCATCTTACTCAAGAGTACTATAAAGTTACTTAGGAAAACTGAACATCTTTAATGATTACTCGCTCGCAAAACTCAAAAAACAATATAGCAATTAATACAGCAATCCTAAATCATTCATGAGATGTATAGCATTTTTATACCATCTCTGATAAAATATAATACTGAAAAAGCAACTTAAGTCATGTTTGCGACTAAGTACAGGGTGTGTCATGTGGATAGAATCAATAACAAAGTTTATTGAAAACAGCCAAAATAATGGTGACATGAAACGAGCAAATGCAGTTAATATATCTCTCTGTGGATACAGTCATGAAGCAATAATGCCAAGACTAGGTGTTTTGAGTTGTTTCATCAGTAAATGGAAAAAATCATTTTTTCAAAGGGTAATTGAAGGTTTAAAGCTTGCACGTAAAGGAAGTTATGGACTTCTGAATATATAAAAAGTGCAGAGATAATAGACAAGGGTTTTGAACCTACCTCCGTTCAGAAGGCAGGAGGCAGATGTCAAACTTTTCAGAACATCTAAATGTAACAAAAAACTTTGGCTAACCAGGTTCAGTCAATAAAGCACGCAGATGTTCAACTCTATTTCCTTTAGTCTTTACCGATAAATGTGAAATTATGAAGACAAACTCATCCAACTCGCTGTTAGCAGTACCAACGGGCCCACTAAAGATTTCAGAGTTGCCCCCTAATAATGTGGGTACAAGTGCTGAATCTATCCATCTATCTCTGGTAATTCCTACTTATAAAGAGCGTGACAACATCCAAAATGTGGTCAGTATATTGAGTCAGTTACTCGATGAATCAATTCCAGGAAACTATGAACTAATTGTGGTAGACGATGATAGCCCAGACCGAACTTGGGAAATAGCACAATCTCTGACAACAGAATACCCTCAGTTGCGGGTGATGCGACGAGAACAAGAACGGGGGCTGTCTTCGGCAGTGATTCGTGGGTGGCAAGCAGCTACGGGAAGTGTGTTAGGGGTAATTGATGGAGATTTACAGCATCCGCCAGAGGTGCTAATGCAACTATTGCGTAGTGTTGAGCAAGGAGCGGATTTGGCAGTAGCTAGTCGTCATGTTGAAGGAGGCGGTGTTAGTAGCTGGAGTGTTGTCAGGCGTTTATTGTCTCGTGGCGCTCAATTATTAGGCTTGGTTATTTTACCGGGAGTACTGGGCAGAGTTTCCGACCCTATGAGTGGTTATTTTATGGTGCGCCGAAGTGCGATCGCTAATGCAACACTCAATCCAGTGGGATACAAAATTCTCTTAGAAGTAATCGGACGCGGAAAGGTAGATGAAGTTGCCGAAGTTGGATATGTATTTTGTGAACGCAAAGAGGGTGAAAGCAAAGTTACATGGAAACAATACATAGATTACATTCACCATTTAGTAAGGTTACGGCTAACCGGAGGTAATAAAAAACAAAAACTTACTCAACAAACGGGTTTCCCCATTGGCCGATTTATCCGTTTTGGCTTAGTAGGACTGAGTGGGGTATTTGTGGATATGACAATTCTTTATTTACTCAGCGATCCCACTACCTTGGCTTGGCCTCTAACACGCAGCAAAATTATGGCTGGTGAAATTGCGATTTTAAATAATTTTTTGTGGAATGACGCTTGGACATTTGCTGATGTCAGCGCCAGACAGCAAGAATGGCATCAACGCCTAAAGCGGTTTTTGAAGTTCAACGCCATTTGCCTTGCTGGATTGGTATTGAATGTACTGGTATTAAATTTGGTATTCAATTTTCTTATTCCTAACCGTTATATTGCCAACTTTATTGCGATCGCAGTTGCTACTATCTGGAATTTCTGGATTAATTTGAAACTTAGCTGGCGCGTCACCGAAGTAAAATAATCACAACGAGATTTTGATTTTTGCCTTTAGAACGAACTTAAATTTCAGGATAGAGGTAAATATTGTAGTAAAAAACGATACTTGGCGGATCAAGTCATCCCTTTTTGGCTGTTGAAACTTTTAATTGTATTTAACTAACTAATTGGCATCACCGTGTCAAAAGGGGAAAATTGCACGCTTGTATATTGAAGGAGTCTAGTAGACCAAATTTACGCTGGTTCTAACAAACTTGATGAGGGCGTTTTTTACTTTGTTTCCTTAATTCTTCGCACTGCATAGCCTAAACCCAAGCGTATGGGCTTATAAAAGGGAAAATTAGAAATTTCTTTCCCTCCCCAATACATATCTACGGTGTATACACAAGTCTTAAAAACTTAGCTTAATACGGTTGCTCTCGTTCCCATACTCCGTATGGGTGCGAGAGAAACCCACGTTTTTCGGTTGAAAACTTGCTCAATAAAAATAATTTAACTAAATATTTTACTAAAAGCTTACCTATTCTTAAACTTGCACAACTAAAGTAACAGATAAACAACTGAAAAAAAATTAGTACTTATATAACTCATAGATACCTAAAACAAGAAGTTGTTTCAATGAAAATATTTTGAGTTAGTCTCTAGCTTTCATGTGTAAAAATATACCTACTAAATATTCAGGTGGATTTTGATTGATGCAAATTATTAGAGTTTCTTAATCATTTTAAATATCGAGATTCCCTGATAATTATGTAGTTACTGTTAATGATATATTCCACAACTCCTACTTCAAACTCTTTTGCCGTGTCAAATAGCTCTGCTTTAAGCGGACAATTACCCCAGCAGATATTTACTCGTAGGGAAGTAATTCCACTTCAAAATGATGTACTTTGGCGTATTGAATACGGTGCAGTTCGTACCTTAACATGGTGTGAAGATGGAACATTCATCACTCTCGGTTATTGGGGATTAGGGGATCTGATTGGCTATCCTTTATCTAGGGTCAAGCCCTACCAAATTGAATGTCTCACAGGCGTTGAAGTAAGCATTGTACCGCCTCATTTATGGCATCAAGATATTAATGCTTTGTTGTCCCATATTCAACAGGCAGAGGATCTACTAAGTATTGTGCATCGAAAACCAATTTCGCTACGCTTATGGCAATTTTTGGTGTGGTTAAGTGAAAAATTTGGACGTGATGTAGATAAGGGCAAACTAATTGATTTAAATGTTACCCATCAAGATATTGCTGAAGTATTAAATACCACGCGAGTAACTGTTACCCGCCTCTTACAGCAATTGGAGGAAGAAGGAACAGTTCTACGTCACAAACGCCGCATTATTTTGCGTTTACCCAATAAATTAATTAAAAATTATGGTTCAGCAGTATGTTAGCTGAATCGCTTGTAAAATTCACATAATGTAATGTACAATCGTGTCTGTGATTGTGTGTGGAATTCCCGAAAGTAAAGTGTTATAAGCATTTTACAGTGGTCGGGTTATTTAGGTGTGAGTGAGAGTATAAACATGACAAAACGATTCTGGAATCTTTTTAAGGTTAGCCCAGTTATTGTAGCTGCGACATTTTTTGTTGCTAATAGCGCTCTAGCTGCTGAAGTCAACGAACAAGTAACAAATGCTGCCCAGTTATCTGAAGCTCAAGACTCTAATGATATGAGTCAGGTAACATCCGTTTCGCAATTTTCAGATGTGCAACCCACAGATTGGGCATTCCAAGCTTTACAATCTCTAGTTGAGCGTTACGGCTGTATTGCAGGTTATCCCAACAGTACTTATCGTGGGAACCGTGCTTTGACCCGTTATGAATTTGCCGCAGGTTTGAATGCCTGTTTAGATCGGGTTAACGAACTGATTGCTACAGCTACTGCCGATTTGGTCAGCAAACAAGATTTAGCTACTTTACAGCGCTTACAAGAAGAATATTCTGCTGAATTAGCAACTCTGCGCGGTCGTGTGGATGGACTAGAAGCTCGCACTTCTGAGTTGGAAGCTAATCAGTTCTCTACTACCACCAAGTTGGTTGGAGAAGCAATTTTCGCAGTGTCTGATGTTTTTGGTGACACTAGAGCCGCTCGTGGTGGCGATCCTACTCAAGACTTGAATTCCAATACCACTTTTAGCGATCGCGTTCGTTTAAAATTGTTGAGTAGTTTCACTGGTACAGACCAGTTGGAAACACGTCTAAATGCTGGCAATATCGTCTCCAATCGGGGTAATGATGCATTGGGTACTGGTACTGGTACCAACATGACCCGCTTGGGTTTTGATGGAGATACTGGCAACAGCGTTAGCATCGATAAACTCAACTATGCTTTCAACTTGACTGATGCAGTACGTGTCAAAATTGATGCTACTGGTGCTGAATTATACGAAAACGTCAATAACTTCAACTCTGACTTTGCAAGCTCTGGTAGAGGTGCGCTCTCACGCTATGGACGTTTCAGCCCCATATATCGCCAAGGTCAAGGTGGTGCTGGTATAACTGCTACCTTCAATCCTAAAGGCGCCATCAGTCTCAGCGGTGCTTATTTAGCTAGGACTGCTAACGACCCTACCCTTAATAATGGGTTGTTTGATGGTGATAGCGCTATCTTTGGTCAGTTATCTTTCCAACCCACCAAAGCGTTTAATATTGGTCTAACTTACGCTCGCACTTATCAAACTGATACTGCTGCCAATAACCTTTTCCAAGGTACAGGTAGTATTTTTGCCAACACTCCTTTTGGGGCTAACACTCGTACCGAATCCAACAACTACGGTGTAGAAGCTACATTCCAATTTACCCCTAAGTTGGCTATTAGTGGTTGGGGAGGTTATACAACTGCTGATGCTAGGACTGGTGCTAATGCGGGTGCAGACGCAGATATTTGGTACTGGGCTGGAGCGCTTGCTTTGAAAGACTTTGGTGGAGAAGGCAACGTTTTAGGTGTTATCTTTGGTCAACCACCCAAAGTTACTGGTGGTAGCATCAAAACAGTCGCTGGCAATACTACCTTTGACGACAGTACCTCTTATCACTTAGAGGGTCTTTATAAGTACAAGATTTCCGATAATATTCAGATAACACCTGGCTTGTTAGTAATCTTCAATCCAGAGCACAACGACGCTAACGACACTGAATATGTAGGTACCCTGCGTACTACTTTCTCCTTCTAAAATCGGGGAAAATTAGATAAGCAAAGCCCCACCTTAAGGTGGGGCTTTGTTTAGCAAAAAAATTAGCTATGTAGGATTATAATCTGGCTGATTGGATATATCTTTAGGGGGGCGATCGCTACTCCAAGCCCACCACACAGTACCACAGTGGCAATAATAGAACTCTTGCCATTTGCGACGACGGTCTTCTGTAAGTACAGGCGATCGCCGATTTAGCCAAACTTTTTCAGCTTCTCGACTAGTTGAGTGGCAATTAGGACAGCAAAATTCATAAGCGTGTATTGCCTGATTCGTCCATTCAGGTGGGAGGGTAGCAAAAGCGTCCATATCGTTACAGTAATATCAATGGTTATCCAAAACCTGAAGGTTTTGAATTTGGGGGCAAACGGATACTATAAAATCCCGCCACACTATCGAACTGCTTTATCAATATTCTTATGGCTTTGTCTAAACTATTTACAAATCGCCATTTACAGAGATTTTTACTAATAGAATAACTATTTAGAAAGATTGCGGTAGCATCTCACAAATCAAAGGTTAACACAAATGGTAACTAAAATAATTACTATGCACATTATGGCTAATAATTAAATTTATGGAGCCAAATGTTGAAATTCGCCGTCTATTAGATGTAATGCCTGCTTCTGGTCGGATGACGACAAAAATCGTTAGTAAGCCGGAACAGGCAAAAGTGATTGATGCGTCCTTTCCCCAACCCTGGAATCAGACGCGACCGATATATATTAATTTCGATTTATGGCGTTCCCTAGCCAAGCCGCAACGAGATTTACTGCTGTTGCAGATGGTTAGCTGGTTAACGGGGGTGAAGTGGTTTAAACCCGACATTTATCAAGGTGTCGTGCTAGTGGGGATGTTGGGTGGCTTATTAGAAGCATCACAGTCAGATGTGGTGGGTGTAGCCATAGCTGGGGGATTAAGTGCGATCGCTGCTTTTCGGATCTGGCGTACTAATAAATCTCAAGAGTCAGAGTTAAATGCCGATGCAGCAGCAATTCGCATAGCACAACGGCGCGGTTATTCAGAAGCTGAAGCAGCGCAGCACCTATTGTTGGCAATTGAAGCGGTAGCAAAAATTGAAGGGCGTTCTGGTTTAAATTTTACTGAGTTGATTCGTTGCCAAAATCTCAGAGCGATCGCAGGTTTATCACCAGTGGGTATGCCAGAAAGTTATGATAAGTAGAACTTTTTTATCACTACAGCAACCTTTTCGCCACAAATACGACTTTGTGCATTTAGCTCAAAGGTTCTAATGAAGTGCAATACATGAGCCTCCAACTAGCTGCAAGGCATGGGGCTATTCTACACTGGAATCAGAGAATGTGTGTTTAACTGACTTAGATGTAAAAAACTGGGGAGTTTTGTCATACCTTCTCGGCGTTGCTTATGAAGTGCTTACCTAGTGTGGTAAAACTTAACTTAAATTCTGTCAGTTACTAGCGGAGTTGATAGGAATGGGTACTTTAATTGTTATTGGCTTGATAGGGGTTTACGGAGGTGGCGTTTGGAAGTTTTGGAATGGATTTGGACGGACTAATTTTAATCCAACTTTGACCAATCGCATTGGTTTATCCTTGCTATGGCCAGCTTTGTTTATTACGAATCAATCCTATCGTCGAAACTTTAGAAAAGCGTTGAAGGGCTAGAGTTTAGTATTAAGTCTAACGTCATCTAAATGTGACGGTGGCATATATCTTAATATCAATCTAACCCACCAACCCCCTTTCCCTACTAGAGAAAGGGGGTTGTCTTTGATCATCCTAAAAGGAGAGGAATTAGGGGAGGTATAAACTCGTAGTGTTTACAAGTGGAACCTGTTAACAATTGGGAAGTATTTTCGCTAATGAATTTACGAATTATTTGCCATTGGTCAGTAGATGGATTGCTGCACCTACAGCTGCACCATCAACAGCGTTCCCAAGGGTATCTCTGCTATCGCCAGTAACTACGCCGGTCACTGCGCTTGCACCAGCACCGACTCCAACATCTTGACCAATGTTCCGGTGACGGCGATTGCGAGTGTTTCTTAGACCATTTGCACCATTGACGGCTGCACCAGTGACACCACCTTTGACAGCATTGCCTAATACACTACCATTTCCCCTAACGGCTCCAGTGACGACATTGGTAACAGCCCCAATACCTGCATCTCGTAGTACTTGATCGTCAGCAGCAGCCGGTTTAGCGGGAACCAAAGTTACACCAGCTAAACTTGCAGCCATGAGGCTGGGTAGAAGTGTGCGTTTTAGGATTTTATTCATTGTGTTACCTTCTCAAAACATCAAACAATTGGTTAAAAACCAAAGTTACTAAAGTCAGATAAAATCTGATTTTTTATCTGAACAACAAAGCAACTATTTATTGTTCGAGAACATACACATAGTCGCATTTATCAAGTCATAACGGCATCTACTGAAAGCATGAATATATATTAAGCCCTGAGAAGGTCTTGCTAATTGATTCGCTGATACTAGAGATTACACATTGACAAAAGAAATCAAAGATGCATCTTATATTTTTCGGATATAAAGTTTTATTTTTCATTACTAGCAAGCGATTTTTGACGAGCAGCCGTATGGGGTTTACCCTATCTATCTAAAGGTAGGTACCAAAATAATTAAACTAACTCGTCTGGGTTAATATTTAATTTTCTTAGTTGATTAGCCAAGCGCTGCGATCGCATTAAAATCCTAAATCTACAGCAATCCGGTGGGCGCAAGCAAACCCAGAAAAAGCTACTGCATTCAATCCCTGACCAGGAAAGGTACTATCCCCGACACAATAAAGTCCTGGAATGGCTGTGCGATTAAAGGGCATCTTCAATAACCCCCGCAACTTACGCCTGGGAATTGGCCCATAACTGCCATCCTGACGACCCAAAAAGCGGCGATGGGTGCGGGGTGTGCCTACCTCTAGATAATCCAATCCAGCATCTAAGCCAGGAAAAATCTTCTCTAGGCGGTCAATAATTCGCCCAGCCGCCTCTTCTTTCTTCGCTTTGTACTCGCTTGGAGAAAGTTCTTGCCAATCATCAATCCAGTGAGGCGTGAAGGCATGAATGATGTGATATCCACTCGGCGCTAAATCTGGGTCAAGCAATGTGGGAATCGAAACAAAAATTGTCCCTTCCACTGCCGTCATCTTTTCCCAACCTTCCAGCAAAATATGGTGGCACTCTGTGCCCGCAGGTAAAACTGACTCTTTTACCCCTATATGTAAACTCAAGAAACTGGGAGATTTTTGATAATTTTGTTGCCATTTTTTCTCATTAAGTGGCATTTCTTCTGCTGGTACTAGTTGCTCAAACGTATCCCAGCGTGTGGCATTAGAAACTATGCGTTTACCCCGATATACTTTACCATTTGCCAGTTGCACACCTACCGCTTTTCCCTTTTCTGTGAGGATTTTCGTGACTCTAGCTTGGTATTGAATCTTACCCCCAGCTTTCTCTAGACCTTCCACCAGTTTTTGGGCAATTTGTCCTACTCCACCTTTGGGATAGTTAACTCCGCCATAATGCCTGTCAGAAAAGACCATCCCAGCATTAATCATTGGTGTCATGTCTGACGGAACCACCGACCAGCAATAACATTCCATATCGATAAATTTTAATAGTTTAGGATCTTTGATGTAGCGTCTGGCAAAATCCCCAGCATTTTGGGGCAGATACTTAACTAAACCGAGACACGCCAAAGGATGCTGGAAAAATACCCGCAGTAAATACCGAGGTTCTTCCAACGACAGTAAATCCATGCTGTTGAGACACTTGAATACTTTTTGGCATTCGTCATAAAAGCGACGAATCCCTTTTTCTTCATGGGGAAAATGAGCAATAAGATTTTGCAAAAATTTTTCATAAACCCGGTCAACCTTCAGGTCTAAGCCTTGGGGTAAGTGATAGTGAATCTGTACCGGATCTGCGATCGCATCTTGGCTAACATTCACAGCTGCCAAAGCGCGGGTGAGTAAGTTAGTAGTGCCGTTTTGTCCCAGCCCAAAAATCATTGATGCGCCAACATCAAATCGATAGCCTTGGCGTTCAAAATAACCAGCGCTACCACCTGGGATCAAATAACGTTCCAGTACCAGCACTTTCGCCCCCTTTGCCGCTAGTTGGGTCGCTGTTACTAACCCACCAATACCAGACCCAATCACGATTGCGTCATTTGTCATTTGTCATTTGTCCTTTGTCATTTGTACTGAGCGTATCGCTAAAGCGAAAGCTCCGCTAACGCGTAGCGTCTGTCTGCGACACGCTGCGCGAACGTAGAGAAGTATTTGTCCTTTGTCTAGAGTCAATCAATATTTAATTTAACTAATGACAAATGACCAATGACCAATGACCAATCAAAAAAAAGAGGGACGAGCCTGCTACTGCTGGCCAATCCCGTCTGCCGATCCTTAAAAGAGAGGAGAACACTGGATAATAATATAGCTTTGATTGAGAATAGATGTCAACTACTAATGAAATAATTTCTCAATAAATTGGAGAGTATTAATTTTAGCTGTCAGCCGGATGCAGGAAAGAGTATTATGGTGTTTCAGTTCTTGTACAATAAAAAGTCGCCTATTTCTGGCTATGACGCTACAATTGCGCGTTTATGTTCCACCCCATCCCCTGATCAAACACTGGCTGGCAGTCGCCCGTGATGCAGGCACGCCTTCAGTATTATTTCGCAGCGCCATGACTGAGTTGGGAAGATGGCTGACTTATGAAGCTGCGCGAGACTGGTTGCCGACCCAAGAAACAGCAGTGCAGACTCCTTTGGATACCTGTCCAGCAACTGTGATCGATCCGCAAATACCAGTAGCAGTAGTACCGATTCTGCGGGCTGGACTAGGATTACTCGAAGGAGCGCAGACTTTATTACCTTTAGCATCGGTTTATCATCTTGGCTTGGCGCGAGATGAAGAAACACTGCAACCTCATTGTTATCTGAACAAGTTGCCAGAAAAATTTGACCCCCAAACACGAGTGTTAATTACCGATCCCATGTTGGCTACAGGAGGGTCGATCATGGCTACAATGGCAGAATTAACACAACGGGGTGCCGATCCTTCCCTGACCCGGATTGTTTGCGTAGTGGCGGCTCCACCAGCTTTGCAAAAACTGAGTGAAGCTTATCCAGGTTTAATCGTTTACACCGCTACTATTGACGAAAAACTCAACAGTAAGGGGTTTATTGTACCGGGATTAGGAGATGCAGGCGATCGCACATTTGGGACTTAAGCTAGTATGCAGCTAGGGCAGATAAAGATAGCATAACTACTGTAAAAGTTGCAAGGTTTGTTGAAGGCGGTAAAGATATGAGTCAACGAGATGGTTTTAGCAGTGGTTTTTTAGCAGGGGCCTTTGTCGGTGGCGTATTTGGCGGTGTTATCGGCGCACTGATTGCTTCTCGACGCAATCCAGAATTGGTAGCAGACGACGAGGTAGAACTGACGGATAGCCAAGTCGAAGCGAAGAAAATAGCAGCAAAGCGCCGTCAGATGAAAGCCTCAGAGAGTGAGAGCATCGGCATAGAAACAGCTAGGCGATCGCTAGAAGATAAAATTGCCCAGCTAAATGCCACAATTGATGATGTGCGAAAGCAGCTAGGAAATGTAAATGGCGATTCACCCCAAGCCAGCAAGGATCGCACCCTCACTAAAGACTCCTGAAATTAGTTCAGGCGTGGTGAAAATGTCTTGTGTGGCCAGTGGTAAATCTGCAAACTCCATGACATAGACTAAATTAAAATTAGAAAGACAAGACCGCGTTTGACACTTAGTAGGAAACCAAGCCATCTATGAGTTTACTGATTACCACACTAGTTACCTTTGTCACCTTTTATAGCTATTTACTAATTATCAGGGTTTTGTTGACCTGGTTCCCGACAATCAACTGGTATAACCAGCCATTTGCCGCTTTAGCCCAGATCAGCGATCCTTATTTGAATCTATTCCGCTCAATTATTCCCCCATTGGGCGGTATGGATTTTTCTCCGATCTTAGCTTTCTTAGCACTCAACTTAGCTGGCGATCTTCTGAGAACCTTAGCTCGTTTGCCATTCGCGCAAGGATTTTGATTGCTACCCCAATAAAAACTTTTGTAGAGGCGTGAATTAAAATTTGCGCCTCTACAATTTTTATTGCGTCTATAATACTGACTGGAAAACCTCTTCTTGTGCGGAATAACGCACCGACTCCTAAATCTCAAATCTAAAATTGGTAAGGTAAAAATCTTTTAATTTGTATCCGCCAAAAATAAATTTCTTGTGGGGCGGGCATTAGTTATGCAAATTAAATGCGTTACCTACGCACTTGACCACTAAATCCAGCAGCCTTAAACTGCTTCAGCTTCAACGGAGTCGGTTGATTTGCCGGTACAGTAATTCTCAGTTCAAAATCGCTAATCCCTGGCGGCACTTCAGTAATAGAACCTAATCGAGTGCGGTTTTGCATCACTGAGTCATTGTTGGCATCATAGATGCGTCCAAAAATATCTGCGTCGTAGACTGTTTTGTTAGTGCCATTTTCTGCTTTGCCAATGACAATAAAACAATTGGCAGCCGCACTACCACTACTGATAACAGCCCCTTGTGCCAGTTCTGGCGGACAATCTTTATAAGAAACATCAAATAATTTAATCTGTGTCAACGCTATAGCAGGGGGAGTAATTACCCACGATAGCAAGGCGATGAGACAGGAAATAAAAACGACCGTGAGTGACCGCAACCGCATACAAGACCCCGTTACTTAATCCAAAAATATGTAACTTATAACCTCAGCTTACCTGAATTTAACTACAACAGGATTGAAGACTTTAATTTAACCTTTTGTAGCCACTGTTATCAGAGGTAGGATTCTTGTGATATCCGTATAGGAATCATCAAAACTCCCCTACCCACTCTAGAAAAAGTAATAATTAGGGAAATAAACCCTCAATTGCGATTAACTTATGACTCCAGATGAGATTGAAGCATCTATGCTCGCAGCCTTTAATGATTGTGATGCAGCAAGCTGTCCTCTCACTGACATGCAGAAACAGATTTTACTGCAAGTGGTCGAGCAAATTCAGGGAAATTCTACCTCTAAGGCATCAGATATTGCTAATCCTTTAGACGAACTTACACCAGAAGAGTTAGAAGCATTTTTACAGTTTGTTAAAGATGAAGAACAGCGCAACCGCACTTGGAAAGTGCAATTACTTAATGACTGGCTGCTAGAAAATGACTCTGGAACAGTACAATTTATCCGGGAACGCTATGGTTTGCAGTGGCTGAATCGTGTTGAGTCATACCATTTTGATAAGTATTCTTATTTTGAAGATGCACTAAAGTTAAGAGTAGGCGATCGCATTGAAGTTTCCAATGCACTATGGGAATGGGTGCAAAAAGATGGGCCTTGTAAGCGCGAATGGTTTCCTTGTATGGTGATTAAAGTCGAGGAAATTAGAGAGCGCGATGATTCCTCTACTAACTGCGTCGTCCGCTTCTTCAACGGCGCTGAGTATGAAATTCAAGGAATCTACGAATGGAATCGCTATAACTGGCGTTGGCCGCCGAAATAGTGCTGAGTGCTAAGTGCTGAGTGCTGAGTAAACCTCATTGAGTCTTTGATAGTCGGGAATGAAGCTTTGAACTCCATTAATGAGTCTTTGAACTCCATTAATGAGTCTTTGAACTCCGTTAATGAGTCTTTGAACTCCGTTAATGAGTCTTTGAACTCCGTTAACGAGCCTTTGAACTCCATTAATGAGTTTTTGATACTCGTGAATGAGTCTTTATGCTCTTATCGATGCTCTATGTTAATAAAATTATTGCTTAAACAACGCCCAAGCCAAAAACCTCTCGGTATGATACAACGCTAATTGATTGCTCACACCGTTGAAAACTGCATCAAAAGCGTGTTCTGCCCAAGGAATTTGTAGAAAAACCGCAGTATTACCAGATTTATGTAAACTTTCGTACATTTGTTTTCCAAATCGTGCTTCCACCAAATGGTCACGACTGCCGTAAATTAATAAAGTTGGTGGTAAAGGGTGCGTCAAGTAATTTATGGGTGAAGCAATTTGATATTGATTAGGCAATTCTTCTAATGAACCACCGAGAAATGCCTTTAAAACAGCGCGGGTGTTGATAGGATCGGGAACTGGTGGCGTTTTGTATCCTTCAGGCAAGTTAACAGGCCCGTAATAGTTAATTACAGCCCGAATGGGCGGTGCATCTGGTTGATAAGCCGCTAGCATTGCTAGGTGCGCTCCCGCAGAACGTCCTATAAGCACCATACGTTCTGGATCGGCTTCATAAGTTGCTGCATTTTTGCGAATAAAATTTAAGGCTGTACGCACGTCATCTAACTGAGTTGGAAACTGATATTTAGGTGCGTGTCGATAGTCGATCGCAAATACTGTATATCCCTGATGAGCGATATATTGATTAAACTCAGAATTGGCATGAGGGTTTCCATATTGCCAAGCTCCACCATAAATTACTACCACTGCTGGATATTTCCCTGCCTCTGGAGGTTGGTAAACTTCCATTTTTAAAGGCACTCCCCCAGGAGAAGCAAAAAGAATATCTTTTTGATAACGGATTTTACCTAATGCAATACCCCGAAAGGAATTAACTAAATCAAAGGGATGGGTTTGCATTTTAGCCCTTACTTGGACTGGAATCTGCTCTAGATAGTCTGTTCCCAAACCTTGCTTCATTGCTTTATCCATCTGCATTTGAGTCATGGGAATATTCGCCAGCACCCATGTACAAATTAGCAATCCTATTGAACTAAAAATGGAAGATAAACGCCGTATTTTATAGCGACGAATGCACAAATAAGAAAGCAATAAAGAGAATGAATTTAATAACAATAACCAAGGACTGACTTCTGGCGCTCCCACCGCTAGGGTGAGTAAAGACATATTTGGGGCCGGAAGAAGAATCCAAGAACTAAGAAATAGGCTTGCAAAACTTAGTAAGAATACAAGCCATGATAAAACTATTTGGGGTTTGTAGAACATAGATCAAAGCGCGGTAATAACGACTCCAAAGAAGTACAATCTATCCGCCAATGCTAAAGTTTACAATAGTTACAGCTATTTTCAGGTAAATACACGCGGTTTATAACTGCCGATTTTATTCACTCAAGAAAATTATTTCTCCATCAACCTAAGCCCAAATGCTTTTGCAAAGCTTGGCGCATCACTTCTACAGGTATATTTTCCTGCTGCAACCAAATTTTTAATGCTGCTACCCCTTGCTGGACTAGCATTTCTAAGCCATCGATCGCAATTGCACCTTGTTTTTCAGCTTGCTCTAGAAATTGCGTCGGTTTAGGGATATATATTAAATCGTAAGCGATCGCACCCGTTGGTAAATTCGCTATTTCCTCTCCACTCAAAGGTGACTCATCAACCTTGGGATACATCCCTATGGGGGTTGTGTTTACCAGCAGATTAGCTTGAGGAATTAGCTTTGAAAGTTCCTCCCATTGATGAACTTGTAAATTTTCACTTATGGGCGAATTGCTCCAACTATCGCGGAATTCTTGTAATCTCTGCACATTCCGCCCAACAACATGAATTTTGGCAAAACCTAGTTGGTGACAACCTGCGACAACTGCCCTGGCTGCGCCACCATTGCCTAAAATTACCGCTACCTTCTGACTCCAATCTTGCTTATACGTCGTCTGCAAAGGAGCGATAAATCCTTCTATATCTGTGTTTGTCCCGACCCATTGATTATTTTGGCGACTAACAGTATTCACGGCCCCTATTGTTTGAGCAAGAGGCGTAATTTCTGAAAGGAGGGGCATGATTGCCTGTTTGTGGGGGATTGTAACACTAAAGCCGACAACACCAATAGCGGCAAAGCCTGCGATCGCTACTTCTAAATTCTCTGGTGCTATAGGAAAGGGAAGGTAAACGTAATCTAATCCTAAATTAGCGATCGCAGCATTATGCATTGCTGGCGACAGCGAATGTTCTACCGGATGTCCAATTACCCCTAGCAGTTTGGTTTTACCCGTAATCAATTTTTCATTTGCCATTTGTCAATAAATCAGTAGTGATTTTTCCCTGCTCAATTCTCATAAAGCAAGGATTCCAGTCTTTATTATCACTACATATTTACCAAATTCTTACACATCACGGGCTTTGAAAAAATTGTAGATGGCAAGCGCAATAGCTATAAGTAATACTGCATGAATTAAATTTCCAGCAATATGAAGTACTAATCCTAATGCCCAAAAAGCAACCAGTACAACAACAACACCCCAAAGTATACCTAACATATATTTACTTTTAGAAAAGTGATTTTTATTGGTTCACATATTTTATCGTCTAACTTGAGTTTTATCCTATTTACCTTAAGATAGATTGGAAAATTGAAATCATCTTTCTTAAGAAGTAATTTGAAAGCATTTATTGTTTTTGAATAGATAGATTTATATACTTATGCCATATAGTAAGTAGGTAGGCATCAAAAAAATCCGGTATGTTAAGATATATAAATACTGAAAATGCATCTACAAAGTGATTTGTGTATGGGGGCACGTTTAAGGGTATTTCTGACGCATGAGCAAGACCAAACTT
>NZ_JADEXU010000102.1 GCF_015206895.1 Nostoc sp. LEGE 12450
TCCAAGCATAAGTTGTCCGACTTGATTACAAGCCATAAGTTGTCCGATTTTGACAACTTATGGCTAAAGTCACAGTATACACGATCGCTCCTGAACACAAAATAAGATACCCTTATCTTTTATCCGACATAAAATACGATTAAAATACGCGAACCCAGCAGAGAGGCAGGGGAGCATGTGACTGTAACCATAAGTTTGCCGGGGCGGCACGTTTATGCTTTCAAAACGCCTGGGCAAGTTTAGGTGAAAAATTAGTTTTGATGTATGGGTGGTAAGAAGTTAGAGGGTGTATTAGCAGCCAAATCTTCGACATCATCGAACCACATACACTGCCACAGAGGCTTATTGCTTTGATTAGAGAGCGGAGCTATCAATTGTTGCCGCCAAAAGTCAACGCTTTCAGTTTCTTCATTAACTACTTGATTAAGTTGCAGTCCACCTAACCATAGATGACAGATTGAGCAATATCCTGGACGAGAATACCTTGATAATGGTGGAAACTCTTGCTGGCAGTGAGGGCATTGCTCAATCAGTGACTGATACTCATGGTGAGGGCATTCCTTGATTGTGTTGACTAACCACAGCAGTGGATTGTAAATTACTCGATTATTGGTACGCCAGGTGTCATAGCATACTGGGCACCAAGCTTGATGTAAGCGCAGAATGCTAAACCCGAAAAAAATACTTGCCCACTTCAATGGCCACAGACAAGATAAATCTTGACGCTGGGTCAATTCTTCTAGAACTTGAATTAGAGTAGTGGCAATGTTAACTCTGGTTTGGCTTGCTGTAGTTAAAGAATCTTGAACTCCAAATAAATGATTAATGATGTTGATGGAACTAGCACTGCTTGTTTTGTGCCCCATCAGTGGAATAATCTTTGACAAAATTAGTTCTTCAGCAGTTATGGTGTGATAGTCGGCAAGGCGAGCAATATATCCACTTAAGCTCTCCATATAAAGCGTACCAATACCAATTGGCTCCAATGGGAATAATTGACAACGTTGTGGAATTGTTGGTTTTTCCAGATTCCAAAACTCATCTTCGGTATAATAATCAACTAACATCAAGATTAATTCCTACAGGATCTCTTTTAGCCAGACGTTTTCCAACACGACCTTTCGTTTGAGATGGTTGCTTAACCTCTTCATTGGTCAAACTGGGTGTTACAGTTGCAACCTCGTTGTGCCATCGCTTCTCTCCAGCTTGTGCTTCCTGTTGAATTTGCTGCCGTCGTGCTTTTGAGTATTCGTTTTGTTGGATATACTTCGCATTGAGGGTTGTCGCGTTCTCTGCCAAGGCGTTTCGTAACGCTTTTGTCAACCAAGTTTTGAGGAGACCAACACTGCCAACTGAGTAATCCAAAAAATATTCATATTGTTCTACCAAGCAAGGTTCTTCTACCATTGGTAAATGTGCCTGAAATGTTCTGAGAACCCGCATAAACTCAGCTATATCCTCTTTGTTGTCTGTCGAATAACGAGGTAAATGTATATCATCGCTGCGTCGGCTGACTTGACCACTGAGGTGACAGCAGTTGAGTAAATCATAAGTACCGAATAAAATATGTACGACACCAGTAACATTAGCGATAGATTTTATCCAATTCATCTGATGTAACATTTGTTTTCCTCCAGCAACCATCAGCAAATGTTGGGCTTCATCTATCATTAATGCTGTTAATTGATGGTGTCGCATAGATTGTTCTAAAGCACGACGCACAGTATCAGAACTTTTGGAAGCAAAGTATGTAGCCGAAAGAGTGTTTGCATACTTTTGATAATTTGATGTACTATTTGTAGTGATTGAATTGAGCGAGATTTTCTCTAGAGATTCTAGAACCCGGAGGTAGTAATCTTTATAATTAAACTTTCCTGCTTCATTAGCAATTGCCTCTATACCTGCGATTGGGATCTGACAAATATTACTGTTCATAGATGCTAATGCACCTTCCATTAACAGTTTTTCAGTTCGTAGTCGTAAAGTAGTCTTCCCTACTCCTGCTGGGCCAACAACGAACAAGACACAGATATCTGTTGGTTGTTGAAGATTCATCAACAAAATATCTAAAGCCTGTTTTAACCGTAAATGTCCAATTGTAATCCCCTGAAAATAGTTCAGCCGCTCGGTTGATGATTGAGTAAGAAGTGCTTGAGGAAATAGACGTTTGTGTTTTATTGCCATAACTCCTCTTGAGTATGGGGTTGAATTTTTTCTAAATCTATTGCTGGAATATTTAATTTATCTGTTTGTGATAAAACTTCAGTAGGATTGGTTGTATTAATGTTAATTGGATATTCATCAAGATAAGTTTTTGTCTGTTTAATATTATTTTGATACAGCAATTGACGCATATCTAGTGCAGCCAAATCGTGCAATCTTTGTGCCTGTAAAGTTTCTTGAGCTTCTGCTGATTCTAGATACTGTGCAAGTTCCTTAGCCCTAATTGTTATCTTTTGGTTGTACTGATTTTTCTGTTGGCGTAATTCAATACTTGCAAGTCGAATTTCTCTTTCTGAATGACCTTGTAAGGATGAGTAATATTCAGAAATACACCGCACCCAATTACCTTTGACATAAGCATAAGCAGTCCCGACATCAAATGGGTCGTATCTAACTGGGACTTGAGTTCCTTCAACTTCAGGATTAAGAAAGGAATCATCAATTGACCAGTAGTAAATAGAATTAATTTTTATACCAATTCTTGGTATTATTTTTGCACTTCCCTTCGGAGTTGAAGGCAAGGTAAAAATTTTAAAGTTTTCATCATCTAAAATTTTTTCTCCGTAGCGCATTCCACTTTGATTAAGACCTCTTTCAAATGCAGCATTAGGAGACAGTCCTAACGCCGGATGCTCTCTACAGTCATAAATCACATAAGCATATTCACAAAAATATTCATATAATTCTGGCAATGTCCAGACAGCTTGTACTTTTGGGTTATTTGCTTTATTTACCAAGCGAACCTGTTTAGTAATTTGAGTATTGCCTTTTAGGTTGTAAAAGAATTCTGTGTTGGTTGTGCCAAAAAAACGTTCAATAAGCGAACCAAATCTTGGACTAGCAACGGGGCGTTGTTTTTTTGTGCAAGCAAATGCCGCCAGAAGAGTTTCGAAGTAAATACTGCCAAACTCTACACCATTATCCATTATTAATGTTTCTGGGAAACGTCCAAGTCGCTGCACACAAATTCGCAACACCATCATGCAAGAGCGATACGATGGTGGATCAAAAGTTAAATAGATGGCAAAAATGCGGCGGGAGAAAGCATCAATAAGAATCGTTGCCCAAGGTCTGCCTAAACAACGTCCAGTGCGAGAACAAACTAACTCAATATCTAACTCCGTATGGTCAATGTGGCAGATTTCAAATGGACGACTGCCGTGGTTAGGCGTGGAAAGCGTTAATTCGTGATAAAAAGGATTCTTTTGGTAAGCTGCTCTACTACCTTGTCTTTGACGAGTTTGCCGTACTGGATCTCGTTGATTAATACGCTTACAGAAAGTAATCCGACTGGGGCAAGGGTCTGTTCTTCCTGCTTTTTCCCACTCTCTAACGAGAATACCGTAAGTTGCCAGTTTTCCTCGCTGTTTGAGATTTTCATAATGCTGTTCAATAATTCGGTCGATGAACTCCCAAGTATCGGGTGAAAAGCGGTCTACTCGATTTCCTTTGTCTCCCCGATTGGGTAGCAAACCAATATAGCCCCAGCCATAATTATTAAGAGCCTTATTAAATCTGGATTTCCAGCTACGGATTGTCCGCTCAGGTACAGAACTATTAATTGGCGGTCTTCCATGTAAATATGGCTCAATGATTTTATAGCGGTAGTTAGCCACGGACAAATCTTCGGGACTCGCGCATTTTAGCTGTTCCCAAATCTCTGTTGTTTTTGCAGATTTAGGTTGAATATGAGTAATTTCTTTTTGTGCAATGAGTGCATCAAAGTTTGCATGAGTTAACTGAATCAGTTCATTTTCGCTTTGGAGAGCAATTTTTGTGTCTCCAATTTGAAGTACACACCAACTTTTACCATCCCAAATAAGGGTTGAGCCAACCGCCACATCAATTCGTTGCCCGCTGGCGATAGTGGTAGAAATTCTTTGAGCAATCATGACACTATATGCCAGTGCCATCTGTTGACTGCTGAAAAGATGAACTTGTTCTGGTTCACTCAAAGCTACTGCTTTTAGGTCTACATATAATTGCTTTGTTGCAATCAAGGCATAAATATCGTCTACCCAATTGGTACTGGTTGATTCTAATAGTTCTTTTAGAGTCATTCCAGGGTTAGCTCTCACGCACTCAACAACCGTTGTTCTTACCTCTGAGTTAACTGTATTTTCTTGATTGAAATAAGCTTTCAGAAACTGATGGTTGCGGTAAGCAATCCAGTTTATTTCTTGATCTGTACGTAAATGGTAGTACAGTAAAAGTGGTTGAACTTTAGTTTCTGCTGGTGGAGCGTGCCATTGACCGTCTTCGCTCTGTTGATAGCGTGTGGGTTGTTTCTGAGCTAATGTTTTGAGACGTTCGCTCGGTTTCCATTCTTCAAATCCCACACAGTTACGGCGTATAATCAAGAAATCAGGAGTGTGAGATGTCACCACACAACGTCCGCTCTTTGATTTGAATGATAGGCTTAAGCGAATTGGTTGGTCATAGTATTCCAAAACATCTTCGTCATTTTCGTATTCGACGATCGCTGGCAGTTCTACTTTATGAGATTCAAACTGAATTGTTTTCCCCATTTTGCGGCTTGGATAGCTACCGCAAACATTTTTCGCTCCGCCACCTACAATCCTTACAGGTTCTGAACAACGGATTTTTTGCACAAACTCTTTTGTCGTCTCTGTTAAACAAAGGCGGCGACACCAGTCTTCAAACTCTTGGTCGCTGAGCATACAGAAAAACCGTTATTTTCGGCAGGTTTATGCTTTATTTTTATACTTTCGGCAAGTTTATCATTTCAAAACTCAACTTTTTCTATTTAGCCAATAAACGTAATAATCTACTTTTCAACTCTTACTGCGGCAAAGTTATGGTTTCAAAAATGGCAAACTTATGGTTACAGTCACAGAGCAGAGTGTTGTCGGTTTGCAGACTAAATGAAATTCGTGCGGACTAAGTGAAATTCTATTGCAGACTAATTGAAAATCTGTTGGTGTAACCCTGATTATTTCGTAGCTACAGGCGATCGCTGTTGGAGAGAGTTTTTACTCAAAGCTTTGTGTGGTAATGAATTGGAACGTTTTATCCCTGTTTAGGGGAAAATTTCATTTAGTCTGCGAATTTAGGGGGAATTTTTCACTTAGTCCGCAAAAAAATTTCATTTAGTCTGCAACAAAGGTTGCTCGAACCCTTATTCTTGCGTTGAAAAAATTTCACTTAGTCTGCAAACCCACAGATGTGTGGGTTCGCAGACTAAGTGAAAATTGTCGCGGACTATGTGAAAATATTCGCGGACTAATTGAAAATTATGTTTCTGAAACCCTAAGTTTTTCGTGGTAAACTGCGATCGCTAGTTACAGAATTATTGCTCTTACAGATCACCCCTCATACCCTACTAAATACTCCTGAACTAAAGAAAATAAAGCGATTGCCATCTGTTCAAATTTTTCGCCGTCTGGATAGGGGCAAGGTACAGCCAAGTTTTTGTCATTTTGCCAGTGTTTATTGTATGGTTCTGGATCTAGTGGTGCGTAGATGAAAGTTAGCACCTGATTGCGCCACCAGCCACTTAACTGAATTAGTTTCTTTCCTGGCAACAAGTAAAAGTTAAAACTAGGATAGTAATTATTTTTGTGGAGAGGATCATAATCAATCAAACTATTTTGAAAGTAAGCTTCAAAATAAATAGCGTCTGATGAGCGATTGTAGACTCTTCCCTTTTCCTGGATAGGAGATACTTTAAAACGTAGCCAAGGGAAATGCGCTTGAGCTATTTTTATTGCCGCGAGTTCAAATTCGATGGGAATAATAACGTTATTCATTTTCTCCTTTTTGCTTTAAGAACAATTTAGAAAATTTCGATTTATTTCTAATGTCTAGACTGTCTAGCCTGACTATCTTCTTCAACTATCACTATGTTGGGAGGGTCGAGGACATCCAGGCGTGACTCAATCAGAGCGATCGCTTCTGCTAGTGCGGCAATTTGTTTTCTATCCTTCCTAACCTCACCCATCAAACTTATCTGAATCTCAACTATTCGCCGCTTCAGTTCGTCTACCTCTGACTTAGTGACAGCTGGTTTAGGTTGGGTAGATTGGGGAACTGTCAGGCGATTTTTCAAGGCATCTAAAACAAACTCTTTGAGAGAAATACGTTCATCCTGCGCCCGTGTCTTGACAGTCTCAAGTAATTCTTTCTCCCCCTCACCATCAAACTTGATGTTTAATTGTGGTCGGCTCATGGCTAGACTTGGGTAGCTTTGTCTACCCAAATCATAACTTAATCGCGTTTCCCTTGGGGTTGCCGCAGGCATCGCTAGTTTGAGTTGTCCTCTAAGTCGTTGCGATTATCTGCATATATTTCATATATCCATTCAGCACACTCTAGGTCAAGCGAAAATGCCAAATCTTGTACCTGCTGACTGAGTTGCTTTACTTCTTCTGACTTTGCATCATAACTTTGCAAACAATCTTTAGCCTCTTCAAATAGTGCCTTGAGTTCTGGATCACCAGGATCTTTTAAATACTGTTCAAATTCTTTATCAGGATTAATGTTCATAGTTGCACCTTATAGTCAACCTGCTTTGCCTGTTCATAAGCGGCGTTGATTGCAGCCATCTGATCAGCAGAACCGCCGTTATCTGGATGATGTTGTCGTGCCAGCTTTCTGTATGCCTCTTTTACCTCTTCGTCGGAAGCACGGGGGCTAATACCAAGCACATCCCACCATTTTTTTTCTTGCTGTGGTGGTAGTGCTTGATACCCCGCAAATGCTTGCTCTAAACTCCCTACTCCCCATCTCTCCATTCCGCGCATAGCTGCAATGTGCAAGCCAATTGCTCTGAGATTATGTTTTACCTTACGCCAGCGATCGCAACACAGAGCATCACTTTTATCTTTAATTTTGAAATAAACAGCAACGCCTGGATCGTCTGGTTCTTTGGGCCTTGCATAGGGTAAACCGTCTTGGCGCGTTGGTACATTGCTAGAAATGATGATATTCTTTGCTCCCAACAGCCGAAGCTCGTTAAGTAGGTCATTTCGTGCAGTTGAGAAATTAACCTCAAATCGCGCAGCTTCTCGCTTGTGCTGCGGCGTTCTGGGGTAGATGGTTGTCCAAGTCAGGGGATAAGCTGAGATGTCATTTGTCATTGCTGCGATCGCTCCTCCCAATCATTAATCCTCTACTCAAGTTTGAGAAATAGCAACTTTTGTCGTTTAAGCAACCCAGGTGATGCTGTTTCTTACTTTGAGGATGAAAGCGGGACAGACAAAGAAATTTAAGACCCACAACTTCACAATTTCCTTGCACGATAATGGCTAGCAGCCAGGGGCATAAACTGATTGATAATTATGTCTGGTGCTGTAATTGCTTGCTTGCTTCAATGAGTGTTGAGAAGTTTTCAAGTTGCAGCGTATTAAACTTGATAATTCCAATAATTCCTTTGAATTGAGTATCATTCATAAACGATTGGTCGGCTTGGGCAGTTGCCTTTTGTCCCCACAATAGCCCTAACCGTCGCATTCGCCACAAACCCAAGCGGTGAATTTCTTGCCCAGGAATCAGGAAATCACCGTCATCAGTTCGTAAAACGGTCTGTCTTTGACTGCAAGGTTGAATTGTTCCTGAAAGCATTAAAGTTTCTCTGACACCAATATTTGCTACCATTCCAGATTAACCTACAAAGTGTAATCGCCTGCGGCGAGAGTAGCCCATCTTTAGGTACTCTTTCTCTAAGCATTTTTTAGTTATTCGGATGTTCTCTACAAGACACTATTGCAGCCTGGGGAGGTTCGACTTCAGCCAGGCGTTGCACCATACTGTCTTTCCAAGTGGGCAATCGAAGGATTAACTCGTTCTTTGGCACAAGACCGAATGGTATAGCAACCATACCCCTCAATCCAGGTATTATTTATACAGATATGCTTTCTATTAGCTTTGGAGAAGAAGCTGCTAATTATACACCTGTGTCCGATTGGGTATTGAAAGCCATTCCGTTTATTCTCAATTTAAAACCCAAAGATAACGGGATTCCCAAAACCCTTTCATGAGATTGATCGTGCATGAATTGTTTTGACTGTCTCTGAGCGCTTACAGAAGAGGGACGGGGAATTTCGCCGAATTTGTCAAAAAAGTAGGAACTAATTTGAAATATTAATAACTTTTGGCTCAATTACTGTACCGTCCAGAAGCAGAACGATCTCACTACGATCTAAATAACAAATATGCTTATCAATTTCTGGGACAAACACAATATGCCAATACCATAGAAATGGTTTTGGATGAGGTTGCAGAGATTTAATCGAGGCAGCTATACATACATAAGAGTTGAATTGAGGTCGCTTTCGATAAGCTTCAGCCCGAGCAATTTGAATAGCGTCGCTCATTGATAAAGGCACTGCTGACAATTCAGGGTTCCAGGTGGAAACTTTTTTAAAAAGTGAGAGGGACACCTCAAAGTAAAGCTTCTTTTCTTCTGTACTGCAAATTAGCAGAGTAATTATTGTATCTTCAAGCATCAAAGCAAATTGTAGATTATCTTAGTTAAGGAAAGAATTAATAACAAATAGGTTAAATTGTCAATAATTTGCTAATTAATGATCGGATATCTAAACCTACTTTTCAATAGCATTTGAGATGCACTTATACTGAGAAATTAACGTTTATGTTTTGGTTAACATAGAAATTATCCTTACCCTTGAAAATAAAGTATCCCGAAGACTTTAAATATAAAGATCAATACCTCTCTCTATCAATTTACTAGGGTTCAACACCATAAGAAACGGGATGAATATGAATATGTCCTTGCATAAGTAAGCTTGGCAAAAATTTGGGCTAATAAAAAATGATTATCAAAGAATTGAGTCATGCATAGATTCAACCAATACGATTGAAAAGGGCGTAGGAGGTATAGATACATGAACGCAGTGTAATCATAGAGGGTCTATCCACAAAAATCATCCACCCGAATATCCCGCCAGACATCAGAAACCTGCCAGCCCGAATTTCCCACCGATTGTACTGGAGGATTGTCAAGGAATGGAACATAGTCAGGAACTCTAGGCTCTGAAATCGCTACTGGTTGCTCCTCAACCACAGGGGCTGGAGAATTGACAGTATTAGCTAGAAGTTGTTGGTCTTCAGCCTCCTCGATTAGCTTCATCTGTCTCAGGGTAAGCTTATCAGATTTTTTGATGATCTTCTTAGTATCTGTATCATTAGAAGTTTTCATTGGCTGTTCCCTTGAAGGCATTGGCTTAAAATTTGGATGAGTAAATTTGGGAGAAGTTAGGTATAAATAATTTACACAGAATTAACAAGGTACACCAAATCGATGCAAAATACGAGTCCCAAGTTGTAAGAATTTATTAATTGTGTACAAATCTGTTTTCGGGTAGATGTCTCAGCATAATCTGTTGCACAGATGCAAGTATTAAGCGTAAGCGTAGCTCGCCGCAGGCATCGCTTCTTGATCGTGACTGTAGGTCAAAAATGTGATTGCGTTTTTGACTCCTAATAAGCAGATAATGAATGGTTGAGAGTTCTCGCTGTGGAGGAACAGCGTTGAGAAACTTATCAGGTGATAAAGGCATAATCTTAGTAGTAGATGACGAAGCCAGCATCCGTCGAATTTTACAGACGCGTCTAGAAATGATTGGCTACAGCGTAGTTACAGCTATAGCAATCCGATTTGATTTTTGAAAAAGACTACGAGGTAATACTGCATAAGTTTTTATGTATAATATAAAACAACTATAAGGTAACATCAAAAAATCAGGTACTAGTGCTATATAATTTTTAATTTCCAGTAAAAATACTATACTGGACACTAAGTTGCTAGATTTAAACTGTGCTTGTTAAAGTCTGGTGGACAGAGACAAATCTGTTAAAGCAGTGCTGACTGCCTCAAGCTAATATTTCTCCTATATTTAGTGAACTTTTTAATGCAATCAAATAGGAGTTATATATACTCAAAATAAAAAGATGTATTTTCTAATTGAGATTACTTTGAAACGCTATAAGATTTTTTCCTAATGCTATCACTTAAATGGTGTGAATGTTCTTGTGCAGATGATTCTCCTAAACTGATTTCGTGCCAGCAAAAGTCTAAATTTTTGTGGATAGCAGTGTATGTACTGGTGGCTTTTTTGGTTGCAGAATGGAGTGTAGGTTTGTGGAGCAGGAGTTTATCCTTGCAGGCAGATGCAGGACATATTCTTGCTGATGTAGTAGCTTTATTGATATCGTTGCTTGCTACTATTTTTGCCCAACAACCTGCTAAAAGTAGGGCAACATTTGGGAACCATCGCCTGGAAGTTTTTGCAGCTTTAATTAATGGGTTTAGTTTAATAGCGATCGCCAGCTTTATTATCTGGGAAGCGATTCATCGTTGGCAAAATCCAGAACCAATTTTGAGTTTACCAATGTTATTCATTGCAGTTTTGGGTTTAATCGTTAATATATTTAGCATTAAATGGCTTCATCCCCACACTCATAATGATTTAAATCTACAAGGAGTATTTTTGCATGTAATTGCTGATACTGTAAGTTCTGTGGGTGTAATTATTGCTGCCTTATTAATTCATATTTGCCATTGGTGGTGGGCGGATGCTGTTATTAGTTTTGTAGTTGCTATTTTTATTGGTTTAAGTGCTTTACCTTTAGTCAGAGAAAGCCTGAACATATTTTTGGAATATGCGCCAGAATCCATTGACCCAGATGAAGTAAATATTGTTATTAAATATTTTCCTAACGTATTGCAAGTAGAGAAACTACATATCTGGAAAATTAGTTCCAATCGTGTGATGTTATGTGCGAATTTAACAGTGGAATGTACGACTATTCAGGAGCGCGATCGCCTGTTGAAAAAACTGCAAATTCATCTGCAAAAAACTTTTGGGATTACAGACACAACCTTGCAACTAAGCAGCTATAAATTGCTTCCAGAAGCTTCTATTAATCCATTACTAAATCAGGATTTAGCTTTAATGTTATCTGCCAACCAATCCCGCTCAAACCTTTAGCCAGGAATAATTTTGGATTCGGCGCAGCGGGACTAATGTCAACCAAAAGTTTTATTTACAAGGAGATTCTGTCATGATTTCATTACTGCAAAAGTACAAACGTTTATTGGCTTGGTTTATATCGGGTCTGGTTTTAGTAATCCTAATTTCTTTGGGAATATCACACCAACAACCAGCTACAGCATCTCAACCGAATTCTACTGAGTCTGTGGGTATTTCTGACTTCGCCACTACTCATCTAGAACCGAATTTTTATCAATAATTAACTGCTAAGACTTGCTCGATTAACTTGTAAGAGATATTGCAATGATTTCAATTCTTGGAAAGTGCCGGAGACCTCTGGCCTTTTTTATGGCTAGTTTTTTGTCTGCCATAATGCTGATATTTGCTAATCCTGTCATTCAACCTGCCTTGGCTAATGGTGGTAATGGGATTAATGTGATTCTGATGATTGGCGATGGTATGGGCTGGAATATGGCCCGAGCTGCTGCGATCGCCAAAGGTGGGGCTTTTTACACAGCCGGTAAAGGTTCTGGTCTTAGCTTCCAAACTCTCACAGGATATGGACTAGTGACTACCTACGGCACAACCATCCAGTCAAATACACCAAGTAATCCCAATAATCTAGCCAAATTATCGGGTAACTCCGCCGTAGACGGTACTAATCCCACTACAGGTCTAAGTCCTGTTCGTCCAGGCTTTTCATTCCAGCCCACTCCTTTTAATCCCGGTAATACAGATGTCGGTAACAGTCTATTACCAGGTAACTTAACAGGCTATGACGTAACTAAGGGAGGCCCTACTCCTTGGATTCCTCTATCCCCTGCTAATCCTGGTACTTATGACAAAGAGTACATCAAGTATAGCTATCCCGACTCTGCTAACACCGCTACGACTCTTTATACAGGTGTCAAGAGCTATAACAACGCGATGGGCGTAGACATTTATGAGAAAAAGCTGACAACCATCGTAGAAATTGCCAAAGCACAAGGTAAATCCACGGGAGTCGTTACTTCAGTACCAGTCAGCCACGCAACTCCCGGCGCTGCTGTCTCCTTCGTAAATCGTCGTAGTAAGTACGATAGTGACTACGATCCTAACAAGACCAATCAAGACAGTATTTTGCAACAGGCATTGCTGAACTTTAAGCCTAATGTTATTTTGGGCGGCGGTCATCCCTTAGATCACCAGAATACTACCAGTTCAGGCCCAGTCTGTAATGCCACTAGCTACACTTACATCAAGGCATCTACTTACAAAGAGTTGACTGGTAAAACAGCCTTGAGCGATGCAGCCGCTTGTTCAGCTCCTGCTTCATCAAATCCTAACAATCGCTACGGCTACACCTTTTTGGAGCGTGGGCCTAATGCAACTCAGACACTTTTGAACACAGCTGCATCAGTCGATCCAAATACTGGCGGCAAGTTATTTGGTTTGTATGGCGCTCGCGGTCAAGATGGCAACATTCCTACGAGTTCTTCCAAAGGGGACTACAGCGCAACAGGTTTAGGTCAATTTACACTCTTTAGCACCACAACTTCTACAAATCAAACTCCTAACCCTGATACTGTCCGTCCTCTGTCTCCTGGTGAAACTGACGCTAGTTTTATTGCCAGAGAAATTAACGAAAATCCCACTTTGGCTGATATGACTCAAGCGGCTTTAACCGTTCTAGGTAAAGACCAAGATGGTTTCTGGCTGATGATTGAAGGCGGGGATATCGACTGGGCTGCCCATGATAACAACATGGATAACCTGATTGGTACGATGAATGATTTCGATAAAGCCGTGCAAACAACCATTAACTGGATCAACAACAATGGTGGTTGGAGCAAAAACTTGCTAATTGTTACGGCTGACCATGACCACTACCTCACCTTAAATCCCGACTTCCCCTCCAAGTTAACTGGGCAAGATCCAAATGTGTCTAGAGGGTTGAAATTTAACGCCAAGGACATCACTTTTAACCAGCATGTTCCAGCCAATGCCGGTCACTTCTGGGGATCTGATCCAAGTAAAAAGTATCTCTGGGGTAGCCACAGCCGACGGCTTGTGCCTGTTTACTACCAAGGTGCTTATTCATCAACTTTGACTAAATTCTTGGGACAAAACTATCAGTTTACAGATAGCTTTGGTACTTACGATGTGCCCGGTATTAGGGGTGTGGTTGATCAGAGCCAAATATTTCAAACTATGAAGACTGCACTCACAAGTTCGCCAAATTAATACACCGCTTCACTGAACACTAACCAAAAGGCTGACTGTAGCAGAGATTTGATCAAGCATATCTCTGCTTAATAAAACTATTTCTATCTTTTCGCACCTGTTCTTTATCTAGGTAAAAAAATGGCTGACTCAATCCTTTATTATAAATTCTCTAACACTGACCAAAGTCTCACAGGCAACTTCTTCTTCAATCAAGCTGCTGCTGACGATCAACAAGTAACGCTGGACGAGGGCTTAAATATTTCTGCTACCTACAGTGGACAGACTTACACCCAAACTGATGATTCTCAAGCACTATTATTAACCAACGAATCAGGAGAAATTGCAGATCAAGGATTGGGATTGCAATTTATCATTCCTGATATTTTTACAGTTAACGCTGACATTTTTGTTGATGCCAACACAGACAATAGCATTACTTACACTCAGATTTATGCACCTACAGATTTATCATTGGGTGTTACAATTTTTGATGAGAATGTCTCAGCCAATACAATCGTTGGAACATTGAGCAGCACCGATCCAGATGCAAAAAATAACACTTTCATCTACACTTTAGTTGCTGGAGATGGTGATACTGATAATACTGCTTTCGCCATTGATGGCACTAACCTAAAAATTAATAGTTCTCCAAACTTTGAGGCTAAATCTAGTTATAGTATCCGCGTTCGCACTACCGATAATGATGGACTTTTCGTTGAAAAAGCATTGGCGATCGCAGTCAACGACCTCAACGAAGCACCTACAGATTTATCATTGGGTGTTACAACTGTTGATGAGAATGTCTCAGCCAATACAATCGTTGGAATATTGAGCAGCACCGATCCAGATGCAAATAACACTTTCATCTACACTTTAGTTGCTGGAGATGGTGATACTGATAATACTGCTTTCGCCATTGATGGCACTAACCTAAAAATTAATAGTTCTCCAAACTTTGAGGCTAAATCTAGTTACAGTATCCGTGTTCGCACTACTGATAATGATGGACTTTTCGTTGAAAAAGCATTGGCGATCGCAGTCAACGACCTCAACGAAGCACCTACAGATTTATCATTGGATGTTACAAATGTTGATGAGAATGTTTCAGCTAATACAATCATTGGCACATTTAGCAGCATCGATCCAGACGCAAATAACACTTTTACCTACACCTTAGTTGCTGGCATTGATGATACCGACAATGCCGTTTTTACTATCAATGGGGATAAGTTACAAATTAATAATGCTCCGAACTTTGATGTCAAATCTAGTTACAAAATTCGGGTAAGAACAACAGACCAAAGTGGACTATCCTTTGAGAAAGCGTTGAATATTGGTGTTAACAATAATAATATCCTTATCTCTCCTGAATTAACAAAGGGTTTTGAGGACGTTTTTAACATTAAAGGAACTAATGATAAAGCAATACTCAAAATCACGATCGCTAGCAGTACTCCTAATCCTAATCGGTTGAATGAACTAGGTGTATTTAATGTTGATGATGCTGCGGGTAGCATTAAAGATGATACTGGTAAATCACTTTTTCCTGGTGCAGACGGTTATAACAAAGCAGCTTTAACACGAGCCAAGGTACTTTTCTCCACCCTTGCCAATTTGCCAAATGGTTTCAGTAACAGCGATGTTATTCGCTCACTGCAATTAGACTCTGGTTCTAACTTCAGATTTTATTTAGTTCAAGGCACTACAACTCAAACTGTAATCAGTAAAGCTAATTATACTGACATAGTGTTTTCCTCAACCCAAAATATTCAAGACTTGGGTAACAATGTTTTCTCTTTGAATTTCCCAAATCTTGCGGTGAATATTCAGGCAACAAATCAATCATTAGATTCCGGTTTGAATAACCAATTTGGTCAGCAAGGTTCAACTCAAGGAGAACTGCTTTATGTAGGTGATAATGTGAACGCTATCTTTACTGTTAATAGAGAAGCGGCTTATGATAACTTTATTGGCTTTTATCAGGTGACTGATGAAACAGGTACCATTAATATCAATGGTACGATTTATAAACCTGGAGATTCAGGATATACCCAAGCAGCAATTAATAGTAGGGTTGTCGGATTAGCAGGAACTAACCAAGCGACAATCACATTCAACGGACAATTCAATTCTAATAGTATCTTTGCACCATTTATTATTGCTAATGGCGATCCAAACTCATATATAAGCCGAGGAAATTCTGTTTATTTCTCATTTTTGGGTGCTAATCCTACTAGCGACAAGCAAGTGGATCACATCCGCTTATTAGGCAATAATACCTTTGGCTTTGAGGATTTACCAAATGGTGGCGATCGAGATTTCAACGATATAATTGTGCGAGTTAATTTCAGATGACATCGGAAGCAATGTCATTTTGTCAGGGCAAGAAAAGGCAGAGGGTTAGAGGGGATGGGGGGTAGAGGAGAAACTATATTCAACCCCTCACCTTTGGGTGTGGTGAATAATTGCAAATTGCGAATTGTTATGTTGAAGCAAATCGAGTTCGCAAGTCCATTGGTGCAGAACCTCATTTGCACAGGACTTAAGCGATGTCGGTCAAATGTTACAAGAACTCGAACAAATTGCTCAAATTGTCGAGCAACGGTTAGATCAGTACGAAACACGATGTCTCTCTTAATCGCCAAGTTAGTAGCAGTCAACAGCACTATCTGACAGGTTAATTAAGACGTACAGAAATGAGACAGGAAGTGCCACTTAATTTCTGTGATTAAACTTGTTCGTTCTTACCTCATCTGAAGGATTAATCTATGATTCAGCTTTACGGTTACGAACTCTCTGGCAACAGCTATAAAGTAAAACTAATGTTGTCGCTATTAGGCTTAGATTACGAATGGGTAAAAGTTGATTTGCCTAGAGGAGCGCACAAACAGCCAGAATTTTTAGCACTCAATTCTTTTGGTCAAGTGCCAGTTTTGGTTGATGGAAATACTATATTGGCAGATGCTCAAGCAATTCTAGTTTATTTAGCTCGACAGTATGGCACAGAAGGGTGGTTGCCTCTGGAGCCAGAGCCGATGAGTCGTGTAATTCGCTGGTTATCTACAACTGCGGGAGAAGTTCGGCTTGGCCCTGAATCGGCACGTTTATATCACCTGTTTAAAGCTACTGACATCAATCTAAAACGAGTAAATCAAAAATCAGAGTTTATCCTCACACAACTTAATAATCATCTAGCAGAAGGTGGATGGCTAGAGTTGGGACATCCTACGATTGCCGATGTTGCTGTATTTCCATACATCGCCCTCGCTAACGATGGTAAGATTTCTCTTGAACCCTATGCTCATGTTCAAGCCTGGATTGAACGGCTCAAGCATCTCCCCGGTTTTATTGGAATGATTGGTATTGAAGAACCTGCTAGAGTTTAGGAGCGCAGTATGCCACGCAAATTTGGAGAAATTGCTTTTACTCCAGAAGTTGAAGCCGCGCAGTCACAACGGGGATCACGGCAAACCTATGAACGCTACATTGCCAACGGCCCTGCCAATGATTCAATTACACTAGAAATTGCCGAATTTATTGCTCATTTGGATGGGTTTTATTTGGGAACAGTCAGTTCCAATGGCTATCCCTATATCCAGTTTCGTGGAGGAGCGCCCGGTTTCCTGAAAGTGTTGAATGAGAAAACCCTGGGATTCGCCGATTTTTCTGGGAAGTGCAGTACATTACCGTAGGCAACCTTGAAGGAGAAGCAAAAGCATTTCTGTTCCTGATGGATTACCGCCAACGCAGACGTATCAAAGTTTGGGGTAAGGCAGAATATGTTGAAGGGGATAGTGCTTTAATTGAGCGACTTCGCATCCCTGGCTATCCAGCAAAAGTTGAGCGAGCTATTCTATTTCATGTCGAAGCTTTGAGTGAGAATTGTTCTCAACACATACCTATCCGTTATTCTGCTACCGAGGTTGAAGCTATGATGGCTCCCCTTGTGGCTCGAATTGAAGAGTTAGAACAGAAATTCGTTGGGGAATAATGCAGATATGGTGTTTGGAATAAGTAGTGCTAATGTACTATAAGACTGGTAATATAGTATTTTACTAAGCACCGGTTAGCCTAACTTTCTAATGCTTCACTCTGCTTTCAAGTGAAAAAGATAGTTCACGTTGATATGGATGCCTTCTACGCATCGGTGGAACAGAGGGACAACCCTAGCTACCGAGGTAAACCGTTAGTAGTCGGTGGCAGTCCCAATCAGCGAGGCGTAGTTGCAGCAGCTAGTTATGAAGCGAGGAAGTTTGGTATTCACTCAGCAATGCCTTCAATAACTGCGATCGCTAAATGTCCTGGGCTTATCTTTGTCAGACCAAGATTCGACGTTTACCGAGAGATTTCCGCAGCAATCCACGCTATCTTTAAACGCTACAGTGATTTAGTGGAAGGGGTTGCGCTAGATGAAGCATACCTTGACGTTACTGAGAATAAGCAAAGTATCCCCTACGCTTCTACTATCGCAAGACACATCAAAACTGCGATTCTCCAGGAAACTCAGTTGACGGCAACCGCAGGCGTGTCGATTAACAAGTTTCTTGCAAAAATGGCATCAGGGCAGAATAAACCCAATGGACTAACGGTGATTTTACCGCAGGATGCGATCGCTCTTGTAGAACAGCTGCCGATTGAAAAGTTTCACGGTATTGGAGAAGTTACAGCAGCGAAAATGCACTCGCTCGGCATTCATACTGGCGCAGATTTAAAAGTGCGAACTCTTTCTGAGCTAACACACCACTTTGGTAAAGCAGGTCATTATTACTACAAAATTGCCAGAGCAGAGGATGAGCGACCAGTTGAGGCGAATCGGGTTCGCAAGTCCGTTGGTGCAGAAACCTCGTTTGCACAGGACTTAAGCGATGTTGGTCAGATGTTGCAGGAACTTGAACAGATTGCCCAAATCGTCGAGCAACGGTTAGAGCAGCAGGAAACGCGAGGACGCACATTAACATTGAAAGTTAAATTCTCTGACTATCAGCAGTTAACCCGCAGTAAAACAATGCTTGCTCCCATCAGTGAACTATCTACGATTTTTGAGATAGCCAAAGCGCTGTTTGAGTCGATTGATTTGGAAAACCGCAGTATTAGATTGCTGGGCATTTCCTTGTCTAACCTTGATAACGCCAAACAAACCCAAGTGATTCAACTGCCACTATTTCAGAATGGGGATGTCATTTCTTAGTGATTGCGCTGTTTAAATACTGACTCAACCACGACAAAAATCATCAACTCTCAACTCGCGCCACACATCAGACGGTTGCCACCCGGAGTTACCCACAGAGCGGAGGGGGCGATAGTGTTCAGAAATGTATTCGGATTTGGAAACGTAGTCTTCAATGTACACAGGTGGATTTGGTTCAATCACTGTTTCAGGAATATTTTGACTCTCAGGCATCTCAATGGGTTCAGTGGGGGGTGGGGTTACTTCTATTTTCTTGCGAACTGGATTAGAGGTTTTTTTGATGAGTCGTTTCATATCTATAGGAATCATTCGGCTGTCCACAAAGAACGGATATCCTAGAATACAGAAAGTTATTAGCGAATCAGAAACATTTTGCCGGAAGTTTGTCTCTTCCGGGATGATTGCTGTAAGCAAGATTTGCAGTACTTACACAGAGGTATAAATAGTTATCAAAGTATAAGCTGAATTTGGAAAAGATGATTATAGTAAATTTATATACTCTATTGATGTGAATAACTCGGTAGAGTATTTTTGTGAAAGTGCGCCTAACGTAAGCGATGCCCAATTTAAATTCTGATTTTTTGTTTCTACCCCCATTTACTGAGCGGATACAATTAATTCTTCATCCAGAACTTCGTTCCACTCCTCATCCCAGGTTTGTTCGTTGTAGACCTTGGTGGCTTGAGCAATTTTCAGGCGATGAGCAACCGAAACACAATGTCTAGGTTGCCAAGCGATGTTCGGGTATTTACCTTGCAGATATCTCACAGCATCTTGACAATCATTAATTACTGGAATGTCTAAGTTTAGATACCTTCGCAACCCAATGCCTAAACGAATTGCTTCAATCTCATGGTTGTGAAAATAGTATTCTTCATCTTCAGGAGTGGAAATTAGTAGAACTCTGGCCCAAGAATGAATATTATAGACAGCTTTAGCTATAACTACATTGATATGTTGAGGCTTGTAGTTATCCAAAAACTTATCTACAGCAGCTTCATCTTCTAAATCGATATCTACACCCTGTGCGAATAGTAAATCAGAGATATCATCAAACCCTTCAATGAAAGATTCGTGCCAATCTTGAATGGTTTGGTTGCTAAAAAATTTAGCAGCATCATCAAATGATATTTTTTCCCAGCCTGCATCTGTAGTTATTTGCTGGGCAGTTTTAGGGATAAACAGATTCTCGTGCGCCAACCACGGTGGGACATTCTTTTGCTTTTTCTTGTGTTTACCCATTTAAGAAGAAATGCAAATATATAAGAAGTAGATGAAAAACCCCAAGTTCTCGTGAGGCTGGGGATACATTAGAAAACTCTTCCCCTATCATGACACAACTCAACACTGTCTCAACCAGCTACAGTCTGGAGGTGGTAGCATGAACCAACCAACCAACCAACCTCCAAGCGCAAAAGACTCACTCCCACAACTCCCGATAAACCAAAGCCAGCCCTCAAACCAGCACAAGAGCCGGAAAATCCAAACGCAGTCACGGTTGATGTAGAAGCGGTGGAAGTTCCAGAGATGACCGAGGAAGAAGAGAGCGATAAGCCTGGCGGCATGGCTACGCTTACCGACTAAATCTGGAGCGAAAAGTGGAGAGCGCGTTTGTGGAAGCGAGGAAGGCACTAACTCAGTTACGCGATCGCAAATTATACCGTTCAACGCACAAAACATTTGAGGAATATTGCCGCGTTCGCCCTTGGCGTTGGCACAGCCATCGCTTTGGATTCACACGTATGGCGGCGGCGCTGAAAATTGCATCTGTGAAGGTGATGGAAAATTTGTCAACCATTGGTTGTCAAAATCCAACTGGATGGTGTCTACACAGACCCAAGAGGCTAGGTTCAATTTTTGCAAGAAATTAGCAATGTCGATCCCGTTTCAAGTCGTAAATAACTTTCTCCAAATACCAGTTTGCCGGCTTCCCAGGATTAATCTGTTGTTGGTGCTTAAGTAATCTGATAGCAACAGAACCGTTACCAGAAAGCAAGCTTAGTAAATCATTCTGTAAACTTTCGCTTGCGCCAGTACCAAAATACTCTACTTCTGGTGGGTGTGTTCGTACCTCTAGGCTTTTGAGTTCTACTATCTGGCATTGCACAAGAGACTCTTTTTGACGTGCTTGCTCCATGAGCTTGTCAAGTTCAGACTTGTTTTGGAGTAGCTGTCTGATTTGCTTGTCCAATTCGGCTTTTTTCTTGTCTACTTGAGACTGTAACTTGCGTACCTCTAATAATTTGTTTTCTAGGTCTGTTAAACTTTGCATAATATTGGATTGATTTCGTTCTCAATCTACCATCTACGGGTTATCCTAATATCAGCATCAGAATATACTCGTAACTACGCAATTTTTTGATAAGAATCCAGTTGAGAATGAAATATGCAGGTGTCAAAAGTCAACAGCCTACCCTTGACCCGGTATCTTGCAAAAGTTACTTTTGTAAGATGTGTATTTTGTCCAAATTAGCTTTGTAAAGCAAGAGTAATTTCAGCTTTTGGCTCACTTTCTCTAAAGTCTCCTTGCAAAAGAACCCAGTGAGTAACTTTAGTAACTGTGAACTTTTCTGTTTGAGAATAGACGTTCTGATTTGCATAAATCTCTACAGATTCGCCAATATTGGGTACTCTGCTCATTTGAACGACTGTTACAGATTCACTGTTAAAATCAGGTCTAATATTCAAAATAGAGTTATCAAACATTAATGCAACTGGAACCATTATTATTACCTGATATTATTAAAAGTAAAATGAATAAAGGGAAACCCTTAACTGTTTAAGGGAAAGAGGAATTTTAATGTAAAGCGCAAGTAAAATATTGCTAGTTTTGGTTGGTGAGCCAGGAATTAAGATAGGGAGCAACACGAGAACTTGTTGGATATATGCATTAAGTTTGGCTATTTTACAGCATTGATAAAATAATGAGAACTTAATGCACACGTGTTATGAATATCGCGCTAGACTTTATTGGGTATTATGGTTAACAAAGAGCATCTTCCAATTGGTTGTATAAACTCGCGTTAGGCTTCACTATTTAGAATGTTCAAGCGCTTCTTGCTGGGTTATTACCAAAGATCGAATTAACTCCCGAATCACGTCAGTTGAAGGTCTACCTGTACTTGCACAATATTTTTCAAGTTTTTCGCTTTCAGCAGATGCAAGATTTATTGTGATTCGTTTGACAGCCCATTTTTTGTTCATGACTTGCTATATTAACCAAATTTAATGAATTATCTAAACTTTAAATGCCAAATGCAATAGTTAACAAGTATATAGATGTTAACCACAGCATACTTGCCGTAAAATCATTTTTAGCACATCCCTCCCCAGAGTATTTACTTGTAGCCCAAAACTTCACTGATAAATTATTTATATGAACTTTAGAACATTTGAAAGGAGCTTGGATTTTTTGTAAATATTATTAAGTAAACGCAGTTGGGGTTAGCCAAGCAAGAAGCGTATAATTAATATAAATTGTCAATTGAATTTAGTAAACCCTGCTTCATATAATGGCATTTAATCTTCATTTGCTCTTCACCCAAAAGTGAAACTGACTAAGTACTCTGGATATAGACCTTCATTCAATCGCTATATTTAACTTTATAACTTAAGCGAACCTTAATGCCTCTAAAAAATTTTTTAAGAGCATTAAGGTTTAATAATTTTGACTCTTCAATATCTGTTGTCCACAAAGAACGCATATCCCAGGATACAGGAATTTATCAGCGAATCAGAGGCGAATGGCACTAAGAAAAGGGAAAATCGTTGAGGCAGCAAGGGTGCAGAGGAGCGGAGGAGCAGGGGAGAAAGAAGAAATTTTAGGTATTGCGTTCGGATATTTAAAAATTCCCCTCTGCCCCCCTGCTCCCCTGCTTTCAAGGGTAGGTATTTAACAAAGATGTATTTTTGTAGGTAAAATACTTATCTAGCTTTTATCAGCAGAAATATCCAAGGTTATTACAAAGCAGAATAATCGGGTGCAGGAGGGTAAATGCAAGTAGGAAAAAGCGAGGAATTAAGAGAATGGACTAGAAAAGTCATTGAAAAAATCCCAAATCTCACAAAGCCTCAAGCAGTAGTACTGGCAATGTGGACTTTTGGGATAGTAATGACCCAATCAAGCGGACTGACAACGGTTTCAGTATTTTTAGCAGAACTACTGGGTAAAAAGGAAAATACCATACGTCAGCAACTGCGGGAATGGTATCGAGACGCAGAAGATAAAACAAAAACTGGTCGAAGTTCATTGAATGTTACATCTTGTTTTAGTCCACTACTATCCTGGATTCTAAGCCTTTGGCCAGAAGGTGAAAAGCGTTTAGCATTAGCAGCAGATGCCTCAACTTTAAGTGATCGCTTTACTGTATTAGCGATTAGCATTGTTTACCGTGGCTGTGGAATTCCGATTGCTTGGAAAATAGTTGAAGCAACCAAACCAGGAAGTTGGAAGCCTCACTGGTCAGAATTATTTCGCCATATAAACAAGACCGTACCTAAGACTTGGTTTGTAATTGTCACCACAGACAGAGGGCTTTATGCTGAGTGGTTGTACCAACAAATCTTGGACTGTGGTTGGCATCCTTTTATGCGGATTAACCTTCAGGGACAGTTTAAAATTAAGGCACAGGATTCTTGGCTACCTTTAAATAGTCTTGTCCCAGAAGTTGGCCAGTCATTCGAGTCATTGGTAACTTGTTTTAAAAGCAACCCGATTGAGTGTACCTTGTTAGCCCGTCATCATGAGGGTTATGCCGAACCTTGGTTAATACTCACCGACTTACCTCCAGAAATTGCAGATGCTTGTTGGTATTCCATGCGTTCCTGGATTGAATGCTTGTTTAAAGACGGTAAAAGAGGTGGTTTCGCTTGGCATCAAACTAAAATAACAGACCCCAAACGTGCCGAGAGACATTGGTTAGCAATAGCGATCGCTACTTTCTGGCAGGTTAGTGTTGGAGGTGCTGTTGATGCTAATTTGCCCATTAGTAGTTTAGATAAGCTACCACAAACTCATGTTGCACGACGCAATTTTCAAAATAGTGTCTTCCATCGTTGTCTGAGTTGTTTTCGTCGTGGGTTTTTAGTGATTAAGGCTGCCGTTCTTAATCGTCTTCCGCTACCTCAAGGTAGTTTTTTCCCTGAGCCTTGGCCAAAGTTAACACCACAACTCCATGTCTCTCAAATCACCCTCTCCACTGCTTGATTTTTAAATACCTACCCTTGAAAGCTGCTCCCCTGCCCCTCTGCAATCTCTACGCCGCTTACCTTCCAGCTTAACTTAGTGCCATTCGAATCAGAGGCATTTTGCTTATTGTTGTATGGGTGTGGATTACTTTTTAGGGACAAGAGCCAGCTTGATTAGGCATTGATACAACTTGATCGCTGTACCCCCCAAATCACCCATTCAGGTAATAGTTGCTCAAAACGACCATTTTTTCTTCTCTGTATACAAAGGCGAAAATGAGAAGTTGATTATCTCTTGGGTTGCGATCGCTGCCATTGAGCAGTGCTATTCAAAGAGAAGCTTTCTGCGTATTTATCACGTTACTGTGTTATACCTTACTGCATGATTTGCCACAGTTGTTCGTTACATTCTCTTGGAGTAGAGGCATCAAAAGTTCTAGAAATGATTGGCTCACCACCTCCGACAGAAACAGAGATTGAAATACACCTTTATTTACTAAGGGATTCAATTAATGAGTTAATGCCATTATCTTCTTTAAATCCAGTAGTTGAAGAAAGCCTACTGTATTGTTCAATTTATATGTTCCTAGAACCAGAGCAGAGCCAATACTGCCGCAGTGAACTGCGGCATCTGCTTGGGAGTATAAATTATCAGTATCTAGTAGCGTTTGTGGGCTATGTAAAAATGTGTCATGTGTGGATGGAAGCTCACCCAGAAGTTAGCTATCAAACAGACAAACGAGCTATTGAGAATTTGGATAAACTAGTTCAACTTGAGCCAGGTTTAAGGAATTTTTTCAGCACATACATCAATAAAGTCAGGCGTGAACGTGAGATTCAAACAGAACAGGTAGTTCAAAAAGCTAAACACCAGCGCATTCAAGAAGCGTTACGACAAAGCAATGGTGAATTAGAAAAAAGGGTCAAGCCCTTAACTGCCGATTTATCGGATTTTAGTATTTTGTTAAAACAAGAAATTGATAAGCGTCAGCAGGCAGAAGCACAATTACTCCATGTAGCTTTTCATGACTCGGTGACAGGTCTAGCGAACCGAGCATTATTTATACAACGCTTAGAGCAGGGTATCGAGCAAGTCAAAAAGCAGCCAAGTGTAGTACTTGCCGTTCTCTACCTAGATTTAGATTGGTTTCAAGTGATCAACAATAGTCTAGGATACAGGAGTGGAGATCAACTGCTAATCGCTTTTGCTCGGCGGCTTGAAATCTGTGTCAAGTCTAAAAATACATTGACACGTTTAGAAGCAGATGAGTTTGCCATATTACTAGAAGACATTGAAGGGATGAGTGATGCGATTAAGTTTGCTCAACTATTGCAGCAAGAGTTAGAGACACCTTTTTATTTAGGCAGCCAAGAGGTATTGATGAGCGCAAGTATTGGCATTGCCTTAACTACAACAGGGTATGAGCAGGCAGAGATGCTTGTGGGCAATGCTAAGATTGCAATGCATCATGCCAAAGCTTTAGGGAAAGCGAATTACAAGGTGTTTGACACACCGATGTTCATAGAAACTAGCAAGCTATTGCAGTTAGAATCGGACTTGGGGCGTGCTGTTGAGAACCAGGAATTCCGAGTTCACTACCAACCGATTGTTTCACTCTCAACTAACAAAATTATTGGCTTTGAGGCCCTAATCCGCTGGCAACATCCACGAAGAGGTCTTGTGTTTCCAGAGGAGTTTATTTCAGTAGCAGAAAAAACGGGAATGATTGTACCCATAAGTTCTTGGGTACTTCGAGAGGCTTGCCGCCAAGTGTATGTCTGGCAACAGAGGTTTTTAAATGACCAATTGACAATTAGTGTTAATCTGTGTGGCAAACAGCTTTTGCAATCTAATTTCAATCAAGAAATCCGCGAGATTTTAAAGCAAACAAACTTAGACGCACGCAGCTTAAAGCTGGAGATTACCGAAACCACAATCATCGAAAATAGCCAATCTACAATCGAAAGACTTTGGCAACTTCAAGAAATGGGAGTGCAATTGCATATAGATGACTTTGGTACTGGCTATTCATCTTTAAGTTATCTACACCATTTTCCAATTAGTGTGTTGAAGATTGATCGCTCGTTTATCAATCAGATAGATACTAGCAGTAAAAATGTAGAAATTGTGTCGGCGATTGTCACACTTGCCCATAATCTTGGCATTGAGGTAACAGCCGAAGGCATAGAAACCCTAGAGCAACTAGAGCTACTTCAGAAATTGCAATGCAAATATGGTCAGGGATACTTTTTTTCTAAACCAGTCCAAGCTGATGCTGTAAAAGGCAATCTTACGTACTGTACAAATGCCTCTTGAATTCATTAGTTGCATCCTTTGCCCGACATAAACATTCCCATTGAACGGGTTTGGGAATTTATCAAACAGCAGCTCAGTGGAGAAATTTTTACGACACTTCAGCAATTACGCGATCGCCTGCAACAAGTTCTTGAAAAAACCACCCTAGAGCCAATCTGCTCATTGTCATCTTACAATTTCATTCTTGAAGCCCTATTCTATGCAGCTTCATATTAAATTGCTATCAGGCGGTAAATTTCTGGCTCCCCAACAGTATCAATAGTGTATTCAATTACTCGCATCATAATTCTCAATACGGTTAGGATAAGCTCTTGAGGCTCCCTTGGTCTGACATAGTTTAACCCCAATTCCGTAATCCGATGTTAAATTTTTTTATTGTATTGGAATGGTAATTATAAACTCAGTTCCTGCTCCTGGTGCAGAGATACACTGGAGTTGCCCCCGATGATTTTTGACGACTATCTGGTAGCTAATTGATAACCCCATACCAATGCCTTTACCCACAGGTTTGGTAGTAAAGAAAGGGTCAAATATATGATTAAGTACTGTGTCGGTCATTCCGGAACCATTGTCGGCAATACTAATTATGCACTCATCCTCTTGAACTTGGGTACGAATGCAAATTTTGAGGATTGAGGATTTGCAATGCTCTTTTGGCAGTTCCAAATCCTGAGTCTCTAGTCCATCTTCTAGAGCATCAATGGCATTAGCCAACAGATTCATAAACACCTGATTCATCTGTCCAGCATTACATAACACCTTTGGCAGGTTGCCATATTCCTGAAGAACTTGGATTTCGGGACGTTGTGGTTTACTTTTCAGGCGACTTCGCAGTAGCAGCAAGGTGCTATTAATGCCTTCATGAATATCCACAGCCTTGGTAGTATTTTCATCTAAACGGGAGAAATTGCGTAAAGATAAGACAATCTGACGAATGCGTTCAGCACCAGCTTTCATTGAATCTAAAACTTTGGGCAAATCTTGGTAGAGAAAATCTAAATCAATTTCTTGAATTTGCGTTTCAATCTCTGGTGATAGTGGAGAGTGGTGTTCTTGAACCATTTCTACCAAGTGCAGCAAATCTGTGACATATTCATTGGTGTGGTTGATATTTCCATAGATAAAATTGATGGGATTATTAATTTCGTGAGCAATACCTGCTACTAATTGCCCCAAACTGGACATTTTTTCAGTTTGAATGAGTTGAGCCTGAGTCTGTTGAAGTTCTAGCAAAGTCCTTTCTAGCTGTTGTGCTTTATCTTGGGCAGTTTGGGCAGCGAGGCGGCTCTGTGTGTAAAGTTTCGCTTGGTCAATAGCGATCGCTAATTGAACTGTCACAGCTTGTAGCAATTCTACTTCAGTTTCTTGCCAGGGTCGGAAGCCACTACAGTAACCACAGATGAAAGCGCCAATTTCACCAGATTGAGTGTGTACAGGCAAAGACATAAAAGCTGTGAAACCGAAATCATTTAAAAACTGCTGTATTGTGCGATCATCACCAGTTTTAGAATCATCGACGCGGATGATTTCTTTGTTCAAAGTTTTTGCTGCGACTATTTCAAATTCTATATGAATTGCTTCGACTGTTAGCAGACTGGTGAAAGTAGAATGTTCTGCTTGATACACACATTCCCAATAAGGTAGATCAGCATTTTGCCGATACCAAAAGAAAGCGCAGTAATCAATCTGGAATAAGTTGCGGATTTCCTCTACTGCGGTTTTTAAAATATAATTGAGTTCTAAAGAAGCTCGAATTTGGCTGGCAAGGCGGTTAAGCAGTGCTTCCCGTTGAGCAATAGCTCTATATTTAGCCTCTGATGTGCGGAGGGCGGTTTCGGTACACTGGCGTTGTAGTTCTGCCGTAGCTCGTGCTGCAAAGATGCTGAGAATAGCTTTGGCACGTTCTTCCTGTAATATCGGTTTGGTATCTAATACGCAAAGATGGCCTATGGGTATACCAAATGTATCGACAAGAGGCGCTCCCAAATAACTTTCTGCTTCTAGTGTCACTAAACGCTTGGATTCAGGGAAAAGTTGCTGTACATTACAGGGGTAAGAACGCATTCCCTCCTGTAAAACGACTTCGCAAGGAGTATTAGCTAAGGCATACTCGACGATAGTCTCTGAAAGCTTGTCACCTGACCAGAATGATAAAACCCTAGCCCTACCGGGGTCTCCCGTGATTCGCTCTGCTAGTATGACATAGCAGACTCCCAGAGCATTTGCCAAGTGACGCACCAAGACAGGAAAAAATTCTTCACCTGTGACTGCTGCGGTTCCAGCTACCAAAGCTTGCATTGCTTCCTCTGCTTGTTTGCGCTCAGTGATATCTTGATAAACGCCACGATAACCCAGGTAATTGCCGGATGCATCAAAAAAAGGAACTCCATTGGTTTCTAGAACAAGGAGTTGTCCGTTTTTATGAAGGGTCTTATTTTCAAAATTAATTAGAGGCTGTTTAGAGTTGATTAAAACTTGAAAAATCTTTTGTACTCGGGTTGCTTCTACTAATGGCATCAACTCAAAAGGAGTTTTGCCTAAAACTTCCTCTGGCTCATACCCCAAAATGTCAGCAATTTTTTGGCTGACGTAAGTGTAAACGCCCTCTTGATCTAACTCCCACACTCCATCATTGGTAGTTTCTACAAGATGACGAAAACGGGACTCACTTTCTGTGAGTGCAATTTCTGCTTGTTTGCGCTTGATGCCAATAGCAATTTCTTGGGCGGCAAATTCTAGGGCATTAAAAACAGATTCCGTCATTATTTGACAAGAAAACATCGCAATAACGCCTACAGTCTCACCTTCAATAATTAGAGGATAGCCAGCAAAAGCAACCATCCCCTCACGCTTTGCCCACTCTTGATTGCTGACACGGGGATCTGTTAGTACAGAGTTAGTCAAATGGGGTTTGCCTTCTTGGGCAATCAAACCAATTTTGAATTGACCAACTGGCACCCGTCTATGAGGCCCGTCAAGATGGGTGTACATTCCAGAACTGGCTTTCAACTCTAGGACATTTTCCTCTTTGTTCAGTATCCAGATGCGAGCAAAGGCTGCATTTATATGTTCGACTAATGCTTCGGTGCAGCGGCGCATCATAGACTCTAAAGTTTGACTCTGGGCAAGAGCAGCGTCTACATCGGCACGAAAATTCGCTAATCGCGATCGCTGGGCTAGTTCCTCTTGTGCGTGTTTGTAATCGCTTGTATCATGGCAAATGCCAACGAAATACAAAAAATTTCCGTTAGCATCTTTTATGGCTGATGAGTTGCTTGTATGCCATTGCCAAGTGCCATTTTTATGTTTTATTCGATATTCAATTGCATCTTGCTTTTGACCTGTTGTCAAAACTCTTTCAAAATAATCTGCACAGATTGGTAAATCATCGGGATGTATGAAAGGAGCAAATGATTTTCCTATAACCTCTTCAACATCATGCCCTAAGATTTCAGTCCAGTTAGGAGAAACATAAGAAAATATTCCCTCAATTGTCAGTGCAAAAATAAGATTATTACTATTTTCTACAATTTTCTTAAAATCAATAATTGTTTGCTTGCTTTTTATAGTTTTGTTCATTTATTTAATAGCATATTGCGGTTTTTAAG
>NZ_JADEXU010000103.1 GCF_015206895.1 Nostoc sp. LEGE 12450
CCCCTTGAATAAGGTAACACTCAGGCTAGAGCAAGTTAATCTGTTTACAAAGCTGAAAACCCAACTTCCAGGCAATCAGCAAGGGTATCCCATATTGCGAGATATTGACTTGGAAGTATTTCAGGGCGAACGTATTGCCATTGTAGGGCCAGTAGGCGCTGGTAAAACTTCGTTATTATGCCTCATCAACCGCCTAATTGAACCTACTAGTGGCAAAATCTATCTAGAAAATCAAGAATATCGCCAAATTCCTGTCATCCAGCTACGTCAGATGCTTGTACTTGTATTACAAGAGTCAAAGCTGCTGGGGATGACAGTTGGGCAAGCTTTGGCTTATCCTTTAGTTTTGCGTGGTTTGCCCAAACAGACAATTCAGCAACAAGTCAGTTATTGGACAGAACAACTGCACATTCCCAATGAATGGTTAGGGCGAACTGAGGTACAACTTTCTGCTGGACAACGACAACTAGTAGCGATCGCTCGTGCCTTACTCATCCAGCCTAAAATATTATTATTAGACGAGCCAACCTCTGCCCTTGATGCTGGTACAGCTTCTCATCTCATGCAAGTCTTAAACCAGTTGAGTCAAACTCATCAAACCACGATTCTGATGGTAAATCACCAACTGGAACTTGCCCAAATGTTTTGTAATCGATTATTACACCTAAAACAAGGTCATTTATCCGCAAACCAAACAGTCTCTGAGATAGACTGGCTTGAATTACGAGAAAGCTTAATTCAAGCAGAAGCTCAAGACGATTTTGGATTTTAGATTTTGGATTTTAAATTTTGAATTGGTTAGGAGACAGGAGTTAAGAGTCGTTATCTTAATTTCTCAATTCCCAATGCCCAATTCCCCATCAAACTTGACTACTAGTAAGTGTTGAACGTTGATTATTAAATCTTTCTCTAGCTAACTTTGTTGTTTGTGATTGTGAAATATTGGTATTCAAAATTTCCATGTTAAAACGGTATCCTACATTGCGGATAGTTTGAATCAAGTTTGGTTGGCGAGGATCAAGTTCAACCTTTTTCCGCAGCGATAAAACGTGAGTATCAATGGTACGAGGGTTATCGATAGCGTCGGGCCAAGCACGACGCAGCAATTCCGACCTACTCAGAGGTACTCCCCCAGCTTGTGCCAAAACGTACAGCAAACTGAATTCTTGGGGCGTTAAATCGATAAACTCACCCTGGAAGCGGACACGGCGCTGGACTAAATCTATTTGCAAAGTGCCATAATCCAAATAAGCTGGTGCAGTAGGTGTGCGTTTCCGGCGAATCAGTGCCTCTACCCGTGCCAAAAACTCTTGCATCCCAAAAGGTTTACTCAGGTAATCATCTGCACCCGCCTTTAAACCTGCAACGATATCACCTTCAGTATTACGAGCAGATAGCATCAAGATTAGAGGTTGCTGCTGACGATGCAACCAACGACAAAACTCAATGCCATCACCATCAGGCAGGTCTGCATCCAATACTACCAGTGTTGGTTGATGGCTTAAAAAGACTTCCCTTGCTTGATAAATACTGGCAGCTTGATGCACACGGTATTCCAGCTGTTGCAAGTGCCAACCCAACAACGACCTCAGATGGGGATTCCCCTCAATGATTTCTATACAAACCGAACCCACGGCGGCAAGACCCCTTAGCGTCTGATGACTTTCAAAGTAACAAGCCCATCTCTAAGGTTTTGTAGCCTTTGTTACTTCAACTGCTATTAGCTTTACATTTCCTCATAAAAAACGTGGCAAAATCTTTAATTTATGCCTTGCCGATAGGGGATTAGAAATATTATTAAATTTTTATTAAATTTCTCAGCAGTGTTGTTAGACGTATCAAAAATTCTTGTAGCTTAACATTCTGCTTTTTATGGGTGTAATGTGGGAATATCTATAACCAATCAGCAAAACGTTAATACAACAGCTTTTCAACCTGATAGTAAAAGTAGATTTCTCAGCAAAATTACTGCCCTTATCCAGGAATATAACACCAATACAATTGGGTCATTGAATATGAAAATCAGACAAATAACTGAGCAGATAACTAGAATCGGTGTTTTCTGGAATAGGATTAAAGTAGCGTGTAGCTGCTATGAGGGTACTACCCAAAGTAGATGTGTAGACTTTGAGTTGATGTCAAAGTAAAATTACACTTCACATTTGAGCGTGAATCATTTACAATTCTCATTCCAAGAGATTAATACAGCAGTTATGCTCCAAGACACACAAACCATCCGCTATTACCAAAGACTCACCGACGCCTTCGCCGAGTTATGGAATCGCGGTTATCGCACGGATGATATGCGGATGTATTTGGATGGATATCTAGCCGCATTGCGACAAAGTAACGTCATTGAACCTTATCTGATTCATCGTCTAGAAGAGGAGGCCAGCCGCTTCTTGTACGATGGGTCAAATTTTGCAGTGCCGCAACCACAGCCACAACCCGATTACTACTAAGTACCATTTACTTGGTCATTGATAGTAACCGTTGATTACCGCAGATAATTATAGCATATTATCTGTATTGGTCAATGCTTTGCCGTGGTGTGAGATTTTGGAGATATTGTATTGATTAAACGCATCCCCTCAGCCTTATATTGGTTTTGCCAATGTGACTGAGGGGATTGTTGACTAAAACCTATTAAAAAGCCTTGAAAGGGGAGATAAATAGTGTCTCTCCTTTCAAGGGCATTAAAAATGGCACATTGCCTTGATAAAGAAGCGCAAATTGAGCGTATTCCCTCTACTTTACTTAGAGAGACATTAGGAAGCTAGTGCTACTTCTACCTTTTGTTGCAATTCACCTTTTTGGTAAAGTTCAATCAAGATATCAGAACCGCCAACAAATTCACCATTGATATACACTTGAGGAATTGTTGGCCAGTTAGAGTATTCTTTAATTCCTTGACGGATTTCAGAGTCTGAGAGAACATCAACTGTCTCGAAGGGAACTCCCAAGGTATTGAGAATCTGCACAACGTTGTTGGAGAAACCACATTGGGGCATTAACTTGTTTCCCTTCATAAAAACTAGAATTTTGTTCTGTTCTAGCAAGTTATCAATTTTCTCTTTGATTTCTGGTGTCATGGTATTTGTGTTTCCTATGTTGCATTCAACGATGATGACTGAGGAGTTAAAAATTTTATAACTCCTAACTCCTAATACTCCTAACTTTAGGAACTTGCTGTAGCTTGCCAAGCTTCGGGAGTGTATGTTTTTACCGCCAAGGCGTGAATCGCTTCAGTTGACATAGCTTGACCCAACGCACCATAAACTAACTGGTGCTGTTGCACTAGTCCTTTACCTGCAAAGTGCGATGAAACTACTGTCACTTGATAGTGGTCGCCGCCACCAGTCAAGTCTTGCACCTGAACCTGTGCGTCTGGCAGTTCCGCCTTGATCATTGCCTCAACCTGCTGCGGACTAATCATCGCAATTCCTGAAAAAACTTACTTTTCTATTATTAACAGATATGGAGTAAATGCCCGTGCCAACTTCAGGTTTTGGCAAGGCTGTAGATAAACCCGCCTCTGAGGTGTATTTTTGAGAACGCTCAGGTTTTGGCAATGGCGGATAGCTCTATCCTAGCACTGGGGCGTTCTCAAGCGACTAATTAGGGAGATAAGGGAGATGGGAAAAAGAGGCAACAAAAATTTAATTTATTTTTTTGGGGATGAGGAAGATGAAGTACCACCTTCTCTGGGATAGGGAGAATCAACAAAACCCAACTCAAACAACTGTTTATAAGCTTTCTTGCCTAAATCTCGTGTCGGGTTTTGACTCTTAATTATTTGAACCAACAACGGCACAGCTAATTCTGGCTGATTTTGGGCGCGATGTACCAATGCTAGCTGAAAGGTGGCTTCATCCCGCTTTTGGGCTGTTAATAGAGCTTTTTGACGCTGAGAATCAGAAACTCTATTGTCAATTCCCGAAAAGCTAGAATTTAACTCTTGATAAAAATTAGATAGCTGATTATAAACCTGACGTGCTTCTTGTAGCTTTTTAGCAGCTAAGGTGTAGTTTTGAGCAGAAACAGCTTGTTCTGCATCTTTTACTAAGCGATCGCCACCTTCAATGCTCAAAAGGCTGTTACTTTGGGTTATGGGGCGCAGATTATTAGGAGCGTTGGGGTCAATGGGTTGTGGGCTATTAGTGCCTGGTGACTGTGATACCTGAGCATTCACAGGTGATAGCAGGCTGAGGACTGCTATGACTGATAAGAGGGTACGGTGCATCAAGGTAACAGCGGCAGCAGTGTTCATGGGATCAATTAGTGCGACAACTATATAAAAAGTTATGGAAACTTCGGGTATCTTAACTCTGTTTTGGTTTTGGACAAAGCAAAGTTACATCCTAAGTATCTCTGATTTAGGACTGAAAATCGCTTTAATAGAGTTCCCATTGCCCTTGTATAGTAACTAACTTAAATCTTCGTGATGAGCGATACTACGGTGGGCTGGGTTAACACGTTAATTACTCTGATTTTCCAATCATCGGTTTACTCGCAACCACCTTGTAACTATCTAACTGAAGTAGCAAAAATGTTTCTTCTAAAGCAATTTAGTAGTTTGCAGACAATTATTAGCTATTTACTCAAAAAAATGCCAATTTGGCTAAATATCCTGTCAATAGGGAGTAATCTATATATGTATACATCCTCAAAGCTTGCAAGATAGCACTAAATCTTTAGTGACTTACATTCAGAATGGATATAGCTAGTTAGCAATTAGTGTCAAACATTGAAAACGTGCAGTCTCTTAATCATGCACAGTCAGTGGTTAAGAGGCAGTATTGAAAGTTTTGCCCTTTGACAAGATCAAGAATTAGTAATTTCTGCAAATGCGTGATTAGTAATTTTTGTTTCTTGATGACTTAATTGTTGCAGTGCCTTTCCTAAATCAGTTGTGATGCTTTTGGCATCGTGTTTTATACAACCACTCATGTAATCCGCTACTCTGATTGGGGAGCCAATGTCAATACTGACATCTGTACCCCAATTTGGATACGGTTGGCTGTAATTAATGCCTATAGGTATAATTTTAACTCCCAGCCCAGAATGACTAGATTCAGCACTCAAAGCAAGACGAGCAATTCCCGGCTTCAACTGGTGAACTTGGCCATCACGAAAAATATTACCTTCTGGAAAGATGACCAGGGTTTTTTTCTGCTGAAGTAGCTCAACTCCATGTCGCAGTGTGCGGATTGACGGATGCTTAGAATTTACAGGAAACCCCCCCAAACGTTTGACAAACCAGCCTTGTAAACCTTGGCATTCGTCAATAGTCACCATAAACCGCAGGTCTTGTTCTCTGCGACAATCAGCAGTCGCGTAGGGTACGAGTAATGCATCCCAACGCGCCCGATGAGTAGGCGCGAGGATAATAGGCCCAGTTGTAGGGATATTTTTTTGTCCGGTTATGCTAATTTGCCCAAAGAATAATGGTAATAGGCAACGACGGCCTAATAAATATGCCAGAGGACTTAACCAAGGAGAAACCGTTGAGGTAGTACCACCTACCGGATGATTTGCTGGTGGGCGCTGGCAGGGATCGGATGAAGAGTAAAATTCCATCATGACGGATGCAGCTGATTGACGGGTAAAAATTTAACGAAAAGCCTGATTAGTTACACCGTAGATTCTCTTGCGTGAGTTGTGTCGTACTAGATGGACAGTTTTACCTCTGTCCGTTAGTTTACCTTACGCCGCCTAGTCGCAAACCAAGCCTGTAATTGATCACGACAAGCTGACTCTAGAATGCCTCCAATGACCTGGAGACGGTGATTAGAAGCAGGACTATCGGGTATGTTAATAACTGTACGAATTGCGCCAGTTTTTGTATCGTCTACTCCATATACAACTTGTCCGATACGCGCTTGCAAAATAGCACCTGCACACATCGGACACGGTTCAAGAGTTACGTAGAGGGTACATTCATTAAGATGCCAATTTTGTAAAGTTGTTGCAGCTGTCTTGAGAGCGAGAATTTCCGCATGGGCGGTAGGGTCTTTGTCGCGTTCTTTTCTGTTTTCTCCTTGTGCCAGCAATTTGCCTGTTGAATCAATGATAACAGCACCTACGGGAACCTCCCCTGCATCACCGGCTGCTTTTGCTAATTCTAAGGCACAATTCATCCATTGTTGATGTATAAGATAATCTGTGTATTTAGTTAGCATATTCTTATCAATATAAAAATTTTAAAATTATGCTTGCCTTTGGACGGGCAAGATAATCTAACAAGAAATGGGCGGTTAGAAACCGCGTCTACACAAATAAAGCCCACCTCCGTGGGTTAAAAAGCCTTAATTTCCCTTTAGTCCGAGGAGGCGGTCTACCCTGTGGATTCGCCAATGGGGTACGTTTTTATAGCCGCGTTCGCGTAGCGTGGCGGAGGCTCTATTCCATTCGCTTTGGCTTAAGTTGATACCAATGCACATCTGTGTGCCCCTACGGTTGGGGCTAATTTGATTTCTAAATAGCGGCTTGGGCTAAAAGGGGATCGAGTTGGCTTTGTGTGTCTAGCTGATAGAGGTCATCGCAGCCACCAATGTGCTGGTTATTAATAAAAATTTGCGGTACGGTACGTCGACCGTTAGCGCGTTCTGCCATTTTAGCTCTGGCTGCTTCGTCACCATCGATTTTATATTCAGTAAAATTTACACCTTTCCACCACAGTAGTATTTTGGCACGAATACAGTAAGGACAAGTTTGCCACGTGTAAAGCTCGACGTTGGCTTTGACTCGCTCTGGATGGCGATTTAATAAAGGATTAAGAAAGTCCAGCATATTTTCTCAAGCAAGATTTTAACTATGTCTCTAGCCTAGATCATTGCTTACCGCATCGGCGCTGGAACCCACTTTTGAAAACCCTCTAAATGATTCCAGTAAGCCAAATATCCAGTTAATGCCCAAATTAGAGCGGCTACTATTAGCACTGCTACGCCAATTAGCCGCCAAGTTCGGTTGGTTTTCCAGTAGAGGGTTGGCGCTGCAAAAATACCACCTAAGCCAGTTAAAATAAAGCCGATTCCCGATAAAAGCGGTTGCTTTGTCAAATTCAAGTTGATGATGCGGAAACCCACTACGATCGCAACCAGGCCAGCAAAGAAGCCGTAAATTGCTATTGTCGATAAATCCCAACCTTGAGCAAGTGCGATCGCAGCCGCAACAAACAAGATTCCAAATAGGACACTTGTCTCACCAAAGGCAATATTAAAACTACCAATAACGGGCCAAGTGAAACTCATGTGTAAACCAGTTGTGAGTGCGATCGCACCCGTGATTCCAAAACCGGGAATCCACTGTCTCTGATTAGAACTATCTATACCACGATACACATAGTCAGCCAGTAGAAATAGCCCAGCTACCATATTGATCAACATGAGTGTGATGTAGTCGATAAACACTATTGACCTCTCAATTTAACAAGCTATTTACTCTGCGCTTCGTTTTTCAGCTTTTAGGGAAATTTACTAACTTTTTTCTTTATTATTTTATACCTGAATATAAACACTGAAGAACAGCAATATTCTAAATATTTACTGCTAAATATTTGTGCAGTTTTTAACTTAGTTACTTTTAAACAGGTTTTATACTGGAGTTGGATGAGTGAAAAATAAGGATGTGCTAAATGGTACTTTTCTAACCAGTTAGCAGTAAAACTTAACTTTCTTCCACGTGTATCCGCCCTTTGGTAGACTTGAAGACTGAAATAGCCAGATAAAGCGGCGGAAATTCAAGCAGTTGAGAGGGCAGACTCTGTGGAAAATACACTTGGGTTAGAGATTATTGAAGTAGTAGAGCAAGCCGCGATCGCATCCGCAAAGTGGATGGGTAAAGGCGAAAAAAACATCGCTGACCAGGTAGCTGTGGAAGCTATGCGGGAGCGGATGAATAAAATCTATATGCGTGGTCGCATTGTGATTGGGGAAGGGGAACGCGACGACGCGCCGATGCTATACATCGGGGAAGAAGTTGGTATATGTACCCAACCAAATGCCTCAGCTCTCTGTAACCCTGATGAATTAATCGAAATTGATATCGCCGTTGACCCCTGTGAAGGTACCAACTTGGTAGCTTATGGACAACCTGGTTCTATGGCTGTGTTGGCAATTTCTGAGAAGGGTGGATTATTTGCTGCTCCTGACTTTTACATGAAGAAGTTAGCAGCACCTCCCGCAGCTAAAGGCAAGGTAGACATTAACAAGTCAGCAACGGAAAACCTCAAGATTCTCTCTGAGTGTCTAGAGCGCTCTATTGAAGAACTCGTGGTCGTGGTCATGAAGCGCGAACGCCACAACGATTTAATTAAAGAAATCCGTGAGGCTGGAGCGAGAGTCGCCCTAATTTCAGACGGTGATGTGGGTGCAGCTATAAGCTGCGGTTTTGCTGGCACTAATATCCACGCGTTGATGGGTATTGGTGCGGCTCCTGAAGGTGTAATCTCGGCAGCTGCAATGCGTGCTTTAGGTGGACACTTCCAAGGTCAATTGATTTACGATCCAGCAGTAGTCAAAACAGGTCTAATTGGAGAAAGCAGAGAAGCCAACATCGATCGCTTAAAGTCTATGAATATCAATGACCCCGATAAGGTCTATGATTCTCATGAACTGGCATCTGGTAAAACTGTTCTGTTCGCTGCTAGCGGCATTACCAGTGGTAATCTCATGCAAGGTGTACGTTTCTTCAACGGTGGCGCAAGAACTCAAAGCTTGGTAATTTCTAACCAATCGAAAACTGCTCGATTTGTTGATACAATTCACATGTTTGGTGAACCCAAAACTCTCCAACTGAACTAATTTTTAGGGAATGGGGAATGATAAAAGTAGGTGCGAAGCATTTGGCAAGAAATCTTTCGATAAAATATGAAAAATAGTCACCCAAATGCTTCACCCTTACAGTAGTTAGTAGTTAGTAGTTAGTGATTAATAGTTGTTTGTTGCTGGGGATAACTACCAACCAATAAACAAAACTTCCCCATTCCCTATTCTCACTCAATGCCCTATTCTCAACTACCAACTAGTAACTACGATTTAGCAAATGAATATAGCAGTGGTGGGGTTAAGCCATAAAACAGCCCCTGTAGAAGTCCGGGAAAAACTGAGCATTCCAGAACCACAAATTGAAAGTGCGATCGCTCAACTGGCCAGCTATCCTCATATTGATGAAGTTGCAATTCTTAGCACTTGTAATCGCCTCGAAATCTACATTGTTACCAGTGAAGCAGACCAAGGTATCCGAGAGATAACTCAGTTTCTTGCAGAATATAGTAAGTTACCCGTGCTTTCTCTGCGACAGCACCTATTTATGCTGCTACATGATGATGCAGTGATGCATGTTATGCGCGTAGCAGGTGGTTTAGATAGTCTGGTACTTGGAGAAGGTCAAATTCTGGCTCAGGTGAAAACTACTCACAAACTGGGACAGCAATATAACGGTATAAAAACCATTTTGAATCGATTATTTAAACAAGCGCTGACTGCTGGTAAGCGGGTTCGCACTGAAACTAGTATTGGTACTGGCGCTGTCTCTATCAGTTCGGCAGCTGTAGAGTTAGCGCAGATAAAAGTGGCAAATTTAGCAGCTTGCCGAGTGGTAATTTTAGGCGCTGGTAAAATGTCACGCCTGCTGGTGCAACACCTAATTTCTAAAGGTGCTGTGGAAATTAGTATTGTAAATCGCTCTCGCGAACGTGCCCAAGAATTAGCGAAACTGTTCCCTCAACAACCGATCCAAATTCATCCACTATCGGAAATGATGACAGTGATTGCCGATAGTGATTTGGTGTTTACAAGTACTTCGGCAACAGAGCCAATCCTTGACCGTGCCAAATTGGAAATGGTTTTAGAAGTTCAGCGCTCTTTAATGTTATTTGATATTTCTGTGCCGCGTAATGTTCATGCGGATGTCAATGAACTGGAAAATGTCCAGGCGTTTAATGTGGATGATTTGAAGGCTGTAGTGGCGCAAAACTACGAAAGCCGTCGAAAGATTGCACAGGAAGCCGAGCGACTTTTAGAGGAAGAAGTGGAAGCTTTTGATATTTGGTGGCGCAGTTTAGAAACTGTTACCACTATTAGCTGTCTGCGAAATAAAGTTGAAACCATCCGCGAACAAGAGTTAGAAAAAGCTTTATCAAGATTGGGTTCGGAATTCGCTGAAAAACATCAAGAGGTGATTGAGGCATTAACACGGGGAATTGTCAATAAAATTTTACATGACCCGATGGTACAGTTGCGATCGCAGCAAGATGTTGAAGCCAGAAGGCGCTGTATGCAAACTCTGCAAATGTTGTTCAACCTGGATGCAGAGGAACAATTCAGTTAAATTTAACAATAAAATCCCCAGCTTCTCACAGAAGTTGGGGATTTGAACTTTTCGATTAGATAGATATCTAATTAGAAGTTAGTTATGCAACCAGAGCAATTTAAATCTTTATAGAACTATTGTGCCAAATCATCTATCGAACTGGGATTGTAATTACAAACTCTGTACCTTCACCTGGTAATGAAATACACTTTAACGAGCCACCGTGCTTATCAGTAATTATCTGGTAGCTAATTGACAATCCCATACCAGTACCTTTGCCAACTGGTTTTGTAGTGAAAAAGGGGTCAAATAGACGAGACTGGATTGCTTCGGGAATCCCTGTGCCATTATCAGCAATATTAACAACGACATTTTCATTCACCAAGACTGAAGAAATACGAATTATCGGTTCTGGACAAAGCCCCTTTTCAAAAGCCTCTTCTAAAGCATCAATGCTATTTGCCAAGATATTCATAAATACCTGATTTAATTGTCCTGCAAAGCATTGAATTTTAGGGATATCACCATACTCTTTGATCACTGGAATTTGAGGACGAGCGTTTTGGGATTTAATTCGGTGTTGTAAAATCAACAGTGTGCTGTCAATCCCTTCATGAATATCAGCACTTTTAAACTCGGCTTCATCCAAACGGGAGAAGATTCGTAAACTGAGAACAATTTCTCGAATGCGACTGGCTCCGACTTTCATGGAAGTCAACATTTTAGGCAAATCTTCTGTTAAGTATTCAATGTCAGCTTCTTCTTTAGCATTTTGAATTTCTGGTTCTGGATAGGGGTAATGTTTTTGATAAAGTTTAAGTAACCACAACAACTGTTGAGTATAATCATCAGTGTACTTTAGATTGCCATAGATAAAGTTAACTGGATTGTTGATTTCATGAGCAATACCAGCAACCAATTGTCCCAAAGAATACATTTTTTCGTTCTGGATTAATTGGGATTGGGTAAGCTTTAGTTCTTGTAAAGTTTGCTTGAGAACGATATTCTTTTGCCGCAGTGCTTGCGTTCGTTCTTCTATTTTATCTTCTAGTGTTTGGCTGTAAAACTCTAGCTTTTTCTTCGCTTCATTTTGTTCTGCTAATAGTCGCTTTACTTGTTGAATTAATTGGTTAAAAGAAATGGCTAAAATCCCAACCTCATCTTCAGTTGTTACGGGAGCTTGGAGATCAAAATTAGATTCTTGGGTAACCCGTTGTGCTACCTGTGTCACAGCTTTTAGGTGACGAGTAATTGTTCGCGCAATTAAAAACCCAATAACTGCTACAATACTGCTTCCCAGCAAAAACAACAATCCTAAATATTTCCATAACTTTCTTTGTTCAACCTGTAGCAGTGAAATAGGATACAAAACTGTTGCTTTTAAAGACTTACTTACTCCTGGAAATATGATAGTTTTAGCTAAATAGTTTTTGTTATCAATAGTGATTCGTTTAGGAGATAAATCAAGAGCAGGAAATTGCCAATTTATTTCTTTTTTTGCTATCAACAAGGTTGCAGCAAATACACGATCTTGTCTATGGATGAGCAGATGTTTAGAGGAACCAGCAGCAATTTTTTGTAGTAGAGTGTCGTCTACTAAGTTGCCAATAATGATTCCTCCCAAGAGTCCTGCTGATGATTTGATTCCACTTGTTACTACTTCGAGAACCTGTTGCTCACCTTCTACATCTACCAAATCGAATAAATGCGCTCCTTTAATTGCAGTACTGGTAACTACCTTGTCTGAGAACTTGGCTTGACTCAAGGAATTATTTCGTAAATCTACGAGGACATTACCCTGAGTATCAATTACCTTAATCCAATCCAATTTTAAAATAGATTTAAGTGGTAGTAATATTTGCAAAAGCAAACTTTGATCGTGCTGTTTTACAGCCTGATTCAGCATATCTCGATTAGCAATCAGTTCTATTTCAGTTTCTAGGGTTTGCTGTTCATACCGGAAATCCTGATAAACTCGTTCAGAAAAACTTTCGATTTCTTGGCGAAAATTTTGCTCCAAACTATCGGTAAACCAATTTCCTAGTACTACTAAGCCAAACAGGAATACGCTGAGACAAACTGCAAGTATCGGTAGAACAATTTTTTGGCTGAGTCTCAGCCCCCTGAAAAATCTCTGCATGGCACGTTCAATTTATTTAGCAGGGACAAAGCCATTATTTTGTAGTAGTGTTTCACCTTCTTTGCTCAAGATAAAATCAATAAAATTCTGAGTAGCTGCTGAAGGTGTTTTGTTCCAGAGAATACCTATACGACGCACCATTTTATATTGCCCACTGCTAAAGTTTTGCGATTTGGGAGCAACACCATTGAGGCTGAGATGATTAACAGGCAATTTATTAATTAGAGAATAAGCCAAAGAAAAAGCGCCGATGGAATTAGGAGTACTTTGTAAGGTTTCGATCAATTCGCCCTCTTTGTTTAAAATTACGGCTTTAGTTGTAGTCTTATCTTCCCCCAAATAGTATTTTCGCAATAACTTTTTCGCTGATTCGTCTTCGGGCCTATCCAACACTACAATATTTGCATCAGGGCCGCCTAACTCTCGCCAATTTTTTATCTCCCCTTTATAAATTGCTTTCAATTGCTTGGTTGAGAGGTTACTAACACCTTTAACACTGTTATGGCTGGCGACAAGCAACAAATCTTTTGCAAATTCACGATATTTAATTTTACCGTTGTCTTCTTCTGGTTTGAGTTGGTGACTGCTACCAGCGATATCAATAATATTGTTTTTTAGGGCTGCGATCGCACCTTCAGATTGACTATTGGAGATAAACTCAATTTTGACAGTTTTATTTTGGGATTCATAGCCTTTTGCTAAAAGTTTTAAAACTGTTACCGTTGAACTAGAACCACCAATTTTAATAGTTGTTTTGGCTTGAGAATCAGTTTTGCTGGTAACTGGATTAGAATCTTTCAATTCCGTTGTTTTAACTGAGTTGCAACTGCAAAGCCCAAGGAGGATGATACCGATGATCATTGACTCAGCAATCTTTTTCATAAATAAATATCCAAAACTCGATGTTGTTTCTAAGCTCTCATAGCTTAATATTCCCGAATAGTCCTAAAATATAACTGCGAGCAGCAAGATACCCGACTTATCAAATCAGTCGGGTATCTGTGGCTTTCAGAAGAAAATATGTAGGACTACCCCTTTTAGGACGGCTTGTAAAATCTCTTGTTTTTTCTCAGCGTTCTCTGCGCCTCTGCGGTTTAAAAAATTTATTTAACCACAGAGGTGAAAAGAATATATAAAAAACCCTCAAAGATGAATTTATTGCCCAAAACATTTGACAAATTATTTTCCCAAATAAGCTTCTAGAACTTTGGAATTGCTTTGAATTTCTGCGGGTGTACCGTCAGCCAAATTCTGTCCTTCGGCAAGCACCCAAACGTGATCGCACAAGGACATAATCACATCCATATTGTGTTCAATAATCAAAAAGGTCATTCCGTCTTGGCGATTCCAAGTGATAATGCGATCGCAAATATCATCAATCAGTCTTGGATTCACCCCAGCAGCTGGCTCATCCAACAAAATCAACTTGGGATTAGTCATCAGCGCCCGTCCCATTTCCAGCAGCTTGCGTTGTCCACCAGACAAGCAACCAGCATAATCGTGTGCTTTTTTTGCCAAGCCCACCGATTCTAACAAGAACATTGCCCGCTCTTGGAGTTGCTTTTCTTCCTTAGCTACAAGGTGCGGTTGCAACTGTACCTGCCAAAAATTTTCACCCGTTTGTTTTTGCGCCGCCAGCAGCATATTTTCTAACACCGACAACCGCGAGAGAGTCCGCGCAACCTGAAAAGTGCGGATTACTCCCTGCTGGGCGATTTGGTATGGTTGCAAATTGTGAATGGGTTCGCCGTCAAAAATTACTCGTCCTTTATCTGGACGGATGAAGTTTGAGAGTAAGTTAAATAAAGTGGTTTTACCAGCACCATTGGGGCCAATCAAGCCCGTGATGCTGCCTTTAGCAACTTCGATTTTCGCCTCATTAACTGCTTTGACACCACCAAAGCTTTTAGAAAGTCCAGTGGCTACTAAAAGGGGAAGTGGCGATGACTGGTTATTTACCAAGGGTGAGTTCCTCCTTTTTCCCTAGAATACCTTGAGGTCGCCAAATCATCAGTATCATCAAAATTAGTCCGATTACCATAATGCGAAATGCACCCAAACGGGCTTCATCAAGGGGGACGATTCTGGGTAAGACTTCCCGCGTCAGCGCATCATAAGCAAAGAAAATTACCGCACCTAAGATTGTGCCAACATTATTTCCAGAACCGCCTAAAATCACCATGATCCAAGTATCAAAGGTAATCTGTGGTTGGAAATTATCAGGGTAAATGGCGCTGAGTTGCCAAGCGAAGAAAGCACCAGCAATACCCGCGATCGCACCCCCTAACATGAGAGATTGTAATTTATACCAAAAAACATTTTTTCCCAGTGCCTTGGGAATTTCTTCATCTTCACGGATGGCTTTGAGAATTCTACCCCAAGGCGATCGCACCAAAATTTCTAAGCGCCAGTATACAAGTGCTAAAACCAACAGTAACACCAGCATCAAACCCGCTTTTGGGTTGTAATTGTACAGTCCAATTACTCCAGAAATATAAATTGCTGTTGCCAAAACTGCTAATACAATTCCCACAACCAAGCGCGACACAAATTCTTGCTTGCTAGTTGTCCTTTTGCCTAAATCAGTAGTCCGAGATATTTGGGTAGTACGAATCCATTGCCATAACGTAAAAAAAGTTACAGCCGCTAGTAGGGTTAACAACCCAATCATCAGTAATCTGACGAACAAATTCGGCTCTGTGGATAGGGGTATGGAATAACTTTGCACACCAAACGCCCCAGAAACCCAGGTATCGCCCACAGGTAAATCCTGATTATTGACTACCAAACGAATTAATTCGCCCGTACCAATAGTGACAATTCCTAAATAATCTTCCCGTAAGCGTAGAGTTGCAAAACCAATTATCAAACCCAACAAGGCGGCAACAATTGCCCCAGCCACTGCCGATATTAATAGGGGCACGCCCTTTAAACTTAACAATACCGTTGTATACGCTCCAAGGGTCATGAAAGCGATATGACCAAAGTTAATTAACCCTGTAAAGCCCCACTGTAAATTGAGTCCCAGTCCGAATAAAGCAAAAAGTGCTGTAGAAATTGCTAAGAAAATAAGATAGTCAACCATATTAAATAGTTATTTTGGCATTGGGAATTGGGAATTGGGAATTGGGAATTGGGAATTGGGAATTGGGAATTGGGAATTGGAAATTGGGAATTGGGAAAGACTTGTTGAAAGGTTCTCACTCAAATCACCTTGTCGCCTTGTCACCTTGTCCCCCTGCCCCCTGCCCCCTGCTCCCTGCCTCTTCACTGGGCGAATAAATTTTAGCCTAGCTTGAGCATAGTGCTACATTGCCGTTAACCTTTGCTAATTTTGTGGGAATACTATTTACTGTTGGTGTTGAGTTGTAGGTAAAAATTAGCCTATGAATTTGCTGCGACTGAGAATGCATCACTTAATCGAGCAGTTAGGTGATGAGGATTTGCAAGATATTTGGAACGTTCTCGAAGCTTTACATTGTGACTTTTATATGCTCAAAGCGATACAACAAGTTAAGCGATCGCAGCAACCGTGGGATATCTTAACCCATGAAGAAGCGGTACGACTGTTGATGTTTTTCTGATTCAGCAGCGCTTTCTTTTCTTGTGCCAGTGGCCCCTCAAGTTTTGGTTAAGGTAACGCCTAGTGAGTCTAGAAATGCGCTATGCAAGGTCTTTTTTGTTAGACCTGAAAAATTTAGAACCTGCTGCTTACGAGCGGGTGCATGATTTTGTCTTTGTTGAATTAGCCCAAAAGTGGCAACTGAGCGATCTAAAAGAACTACGACAGCTTGATGGTGAAGGCATTTTTCACCGTTTCACTCTGGATAATTACCTGATTGGTATAGAAATTAGGGGTGAAATTGTGAAATTTCTGCGTGTCATTCCTATGCCAGATGTTTAAAGTGAAGAGTTCAGGGAACACTTAAAACTGTAAACTGTATAAGGCTAGGCAGGGATCGCTAGAACCTTACATTAAACTGGTTTTGAAAAACACTTTATTTGAGATTTCCCTATGGATGCTAGGGCACTTTGGCAACGATACCAAAACTGGTTATATTTCCACGAGGGATTGGGACTGTACTTAGACATAAGTCGAATGCGGTTCGATGATGCCTTCGTGGAATCGTTGCAGCCGAAGTTTGACAAGGCGTTTGCGGATATGGCGGAACTGGAGAAGGGTGCGATCGCAAATCCCGACGAGAACCGCATGGTTGGACACTACTGGCTGCGAAATCCTGATTTAGCGCCAACTCCAGAACTTACACAAGAAATTGTCCAAACCCTAGAACAAATCGAAGCCTTTGCGGAAAAAGTCCAAACAGGTGCTATTCATCCTCCCAGAGCAAGCCGCTTCACGGATATTATCTCCATTGGCATTGGTGGTTCCGCCCTCGGCCCCCAATTCGTCGCAGAAGCTCTCGCTCCTGATTTCCCACCTCTGAAACTTCACTTTATCGATAACAACGATCCGGCAGGTATCGATCGCGTTATCAATCATCTACGAAATAGCCTCGCCAGCACTTTGGTATTGGTAATCTCCAAATCTGGAGGAACACCAGAACCTCGCAACGGCATGATTGAGGTTAAAAAAGCTTACGCCGGACACAATTTGGAATTTGCTCAATATGCGGTAGCAATTACCAGCGTTGACAGCAACCTCGATAAACTAGCCAAAAATGAAGGTTGGCTGGCCAGATTTCCCATGTATGACTGGGTGGGAGGACGTACATCAGAAATGTCTGCTGTGGGGCTAGTACCAGCCGCATTACAGGGCATTGATGTTCGCGCCATCCTAGATGGTGCAAAAGAAATGGATGACGCTACCCGCGTCCCAGATGTGAAAAATAACCCAGCAGCCTTGCTAGCTTTGTCTTGGTACTTTGCTGGCAATGGAAAGGGCGAAAAAGATATGGTTGTCTTACCTTACAAAGACAGCTTATTTTTATTCAGTCGCTATTTGCAACAGCTGGTGATGGAATCCTTGGGCAAGGAAAAAGACCTAGATGGTAACGTTGTCCATCAAGGCATCGCCGTTTATGGCAACAAAGGCTCAACAGATCAACACGCTTACGTTCAGCAGTTACGTGAGGGTGTAGCTAATTTCTTTGCTACCTTCGTTGAAGTGTTGGAAGATCGTCAGGGCCCATCCACTGAAATAGATCCAGGAGTTACATCAGGCGATTATCTTTCCGGTTTTCTCCAAGGAACCCGACAAGCGCTTTATGAAAATCACCGCGATTCCATTACAGTTACCATTCCCCAAGTTAACCCCCGAACTGTAGGGGCATTAATAGCTTTGTATGAACGTGCTGTTGGTTTATACGCTAGCTTGGTTAACGTCAACGCCTACCATCAGCCAGGGGTAGAAGCTGGCAAAAAAGCAGCCGCCTCCATTCTCGATTTGCAAACACGAGTGGTAGCAGTCCTACAAAAAGAAAAAACTCCCATTTCTCTTGACGAACTCGCCGAGAAAGCTGGCGCATCAGACCAAGTTGAGGCAATTTACAAGATTTTGCGTCATATCCATGCCAATCAGCGAGGTGTGGTTTTGCAAGGTGATCTTCAGAAACCCGGCAGTTTAAGCGTTTCTGCTAGCTGATAGCTCTAGTCTAAATATCAGATTTTGTCCCTAATTGTTGTATTACAACAATTTTTGATTGTGAAGCATCCTAGATAAAACTTTTATCTAGGATGCTTCATTGTATAATTTGTAACTTATGATTTTTAACTCTCTTTTATAACTGGAATTTAGACGCAGCAACGCGCAAAGGCTTATATCCCCGACTTCTTCAAGAAGTCGGGGATATTTTGGTTCGTAACTCCTGCACGGATTGCAATATACATCATTACGAATTAATACTTACCAAAAGTCGTTGATTAAAATAGCTCTTGGGTAGAAAACAGCGATCGAGTAAAAAAGGATTATTGGTATCTCCAAATAATAAATTACCCTGCTTCTCTCGATGACAGAATGGTGGCACAATTCCCCAATCTTCTGCTAGCCAAATCCAGTATCCTATGTCAATTCTGCCATAGTTTGAACCTGTGAGAATCTCCCCAACGCTGTTGTTGATAGATACTATTTCTGGCGATGATTTGATTTCAATTAACAGCCAAGCTAACTCTTCTACAGAAAAGCTATAGCCATTATCAGCAGCTATGTTGACGAACTGCTGCGGATCTTTAGAGATGAGCAATTCTTCTTTGAGAGATGGCGTTTTTTGTGCAAAATCAAAAAGATCCCAAATTTGTCTTCTCGTAACTAGAAACCACGCAAGTTCTTCTGCTGTCAAATTGCAACCATTTTCTGTTGCTAACTTGAGAAATGGCTCAAGGCTATTGGTTTCTGCTAATTGACTTTTCAATTGGAAAGTTTGCTCTACTAACAACAAAAAATCAATAACCTTTTGCCATGTAACTTTGTCATAACTTTTGTTAAATTTTATTTTTTCTTGCCAATAAATGTATTTATCTTCTTTAAGAAAGAAATTCCAAATTTGATAATACATGGGTCATCTCACTTAAGTTTTAAACTTGACACAGGTTGGTTATTAATGAACACCAGTGTAGTAAGTATAATGTGTTTCTTCGACAGTACTAAATCTCTTGTATCATGTAAATGAAGTTACACAGTAGCTAAGTATAAAGCTTCTGTGAATTTTGTCACTAAAAATAAAAAATACTGAGGAAAAGATGAAGAGAACGATCGCTGTGGTGGGTTGTGCGATCGCTCGTTATTAATTCTCATAAAATCAAATTAAGTCAATAGATAGTATTAATTATTCATAAATGAATTAATCGCAAAACAGCTTGCACTTCAGTACTTTTAAACGAACCGCAAAGGGCGCAAAGAGCGCGAAGGTAAGAAAAGAGATATATTTTGCTATTTTTAGTTAATAGGTAAATTGCGGAGGAAGTAAAAGCGATCGCTATTCAATTAATCTCACTTTAAATGTTGTTAAAATAAGCTTAAAGCTGTCAATAAACTGGAATATCAATAATGAATATCCAAATTAAACCTGAACTAGAGCAAATTATCCAAGCGCAAATTGCTACAGGTAGATATGCAAATCCTGAAGAAGTTATTAGTAAAGCATTGAAGTTGCTATTAGAGTGGGAAAAAGGTTATCAGCAATGGGTGGAAGAAACACGCGAAAAAGTTGAAGTTGCTATTGAGCAACTGGATAGAGGGGAAGGTATTGAAGGAGAAGTTGTAGTTGAACAATTGCGAGATAAACTGCGTAAAGCTAGAGAATTACAAGAATGAAGCAACATATTATCTCTCCAAAAGCCAGTGAGGATTTATCAGAAATTATTGATTATTTTGTCAGGATAAATATTGATGCTGGGGAGCATTTTGTTGAGAAGTTTGATAAAAAGTGTAAATATTTAGCTAATTTCCCCAATATGGGACGCAGCTACGGAAATATTAAAGCTGATTTGCGTGGTGTTCCTTTGGATAATTACATTATTCTTTACCGAATTGTAAATAGTGGAATTGAAATTGTCCGTGTAGTTAGTGGTTATCAAAATTTGGAATCTTTATTTATAGAATCAGATGAGTAAGTTGATGTTTTAGCTGACTTGCAATTATCTATTGATAAATCACTCAGAAAGTAAAAGCAATGTCAAAAGCTGGCTAGGTTTAAGCACTTCAGTTTTTTTGACACGAACCGCAGAGGCGCAGAGAGCGCAGAGGGAAGAAGAGAGATATATTTTACTATCTTTAATTAATAGGTAAATCGCGGAGAAAGTAAAAGCGATCGCTCTTAGAATCACTGTCTTTTATTCGCCCTAGATAGCCTGTTAAAGGCGAAGAAAGTTCAATCAGAATTTCGTGCATTTCTGCTGTTTTTAGTGGCTGTGGTGGATGTGAGCCGAAATACGCACCATGTAAAGCTTCAACACCAGCAGATTCTATGCCTGAATTTTGTAGATAATTTTTGACGAGCTGGATAATGTGCGATCGCAACCTTATAGATTGTTCAACTTTATCAATATAAGTATTAATTTTATCTTCAGCTAAACCAAAAGGAGCTTGTTGCAAACACTCTTTTAGTTCTAATAAGTTGATAGAATTTTTGTAGTGTGCTTGTAGTTCAACTAGTTTTTGTAATGTTTCGGGGCTAATAACATTCATTTGATTTTCGGTTGCTGTTCTCAGAGCGTAAAAATTTAGTTCTCCAGCCGCTACAATTAATTTAATTGAATTTTCATACTGAACTTTACGAAGATGGTTCATGCCTATTTTTAGTAACTGTGCAGGTGTACCATCAGTAACTTTCTCAGTTTTAGTTGCTTTGCACTCTCCGACTATTGGATAAGGTTGTTCAGCGTAAAAATCCATACCTCCTGCGCCACCCGTTGCATCTGGATTCAAGCCTGAACCTGTAAAGCCTAATTTTAGTAATCCTCTACGAACTAATTTTTCAAATGTATGCCCGTCGCTAGAGTTCCCAACTTTAGCAATTTTATGAATCCAAGGTAAGTCTAAATCTAATGAATTGGTTAGTTTATCGCTACTCCAACCTAAAAATACTTTGATATCGTCGTCTAATTGTTTCGCTGCTGGTTGGGTAATGGTTAGGGATGCGATCGCACTCTGCAATTCTTCCAATTCACGATATAGCGGGGGTTCTAGCTTTTCTAGTTGGCGTTTGCGTTGAGCGAAGGTGCGATCGTTTAATACTGGGTTGGCTTCAGAAACCGTTAGAGAATTAGGTAAACTAACAAATTTTCCTAGCTTTTCCTGAATATTATGATTTACAGGTATTTCTTGTAACTGAGGTAACTGATAGACGCGTAAGTAAGTCATGAAAAGATACTGTTGTTTTTGTAGCATCTCCTTTAATACCTCTGGTGTCCATATTGTTAATTTAGACAAAATATCTAATGGCTTAGTCTCGTCTAAAATTTGGCAAAGTTCACATTTAGCCCAAGCTTTAATTGAAACTGAATAGTCAGCAGGATAAAGTGCAAATTTCTGCCCAGGACGAATAAACATCTTGGGTAAAGCTGCAATTGTTCGCCCCTGTATTAAGGCTTCAATATCAGGGGCAGGTAGACACAGAGCCGTTGGAATTGAAAACTGCTGATTCATTTCTAATTAGCTATAGGTTTAGTTCAACATAATCGGCAGTAGCAACACTTCGAGGAATACTAATAGGTAATCCATCATCAGTTAAATTAGTAGGTTCTTGACCAGAAGGATCGCTAAGAATTTCTCGAACCAAAGGATTGTTTATTGCTAGTTGGTTCTGCTCAATAAAATCAAAAATTTGTTCTTCTGCTATTTCGTAGCTTTCACGATTATAGTAAACGAATAATATTGCTAACAGAGGTTTAATGTCTTGGCTTTGCAAACCTACCCACTCTCCACCTTTTTTTTGCAACAGTATTCTCAAACGTTCTCTAGCTAATTTTGCACCTGGATTAATTTTCTTTGAGCGAACTAAGCAACCGCGAGTTATATCAAACTTTTGTTCATCATCAATTAGTCGATTTAATGCAGCCGCTACATACTTACCATCTTGCTGAACTACAGCTACTCCAATTCTGACTTTCCAATCATTGCCGATAATTTTGAAATCTATATATCCTTCATCTGCTGTATCAGCTTCTATATCTTCAATTTCTTCAATTTTTACTCCCTCCAAAGTTGCACCTATTAAACTATTGAAGGCTAACCAAAGAGCATCACCAATATTTTTTTTATCTTCCATTAAAAAATCAATAGAAGCCTCAACTTGCACTAATTCATTATCGAAATACGGTTTAACTGGATGTGCTGGTAGTGTAGGCGGTATTACATCCGAAGGAGGTAATATTTTCCCATCTGGAGCTAAAGGAGGTATGAAATTCTCTGTACACCATTTCAAAACTGACCTAACAGTAGGTCTACTTTTACCAAGTTCTCTGAGTTTAGTTTCGTTAAATGGGTAGAGAGGATGAGGTGGTATTTGTTGATGTTCGTCATAAAAGTCTTGTAACCATTGGCTAACTAGAGCAACAATATCATCAGAATTGAGAAAGCTTAATTTTATAGGCTGTCTGTCAGCTTGATCGCTTACTAATCTATCTATAACTGCTTCAGCTTCTGGTAAAGCCTTGATTTGGTCTTCCCAGGTACGAGGATACATAGCTAACAATAAAACACCTTGTTTTAGACTGTTATATAAATCCTTAACTAAGTTTGCAATAACTTGTGCTGCTAAAAATCCATTATCAGCAGCATCTGCAATATCTAATTCATCAAAACAAATTACAGGAACTCGATAATTACTAGTGATATCTAGAATTTGACGAACAGTGCTTAATGCTTCAACTTCTCTATCCTCGTTTTTTGGATTTGGCAACCCCATTTCTTCAGCTTGTGATTGTGCTAATTCCAAACCAGATAGCCAATAGCTTGCATAATTAATATGGACTGGAGAAAGTGTCCACAAAATTGCTTTCACTATGTAAGGGTTGGTTATTTCAGGCTTGATTTTCAGAACGCTTTCTGTCAAATGGGCTATCGCCTTAGTTGAGTGCTGACTCAACCAACTTGGATACATATTAATATACTGTTGTGGCGTATATTCCCACTGTTTTGCTTCGTTAATTAAAGCTGCTGCAATTTCCTGCCATTGCATTACTTTTTGACTACCAAAAGCTCTGAGGCTAGATGCAACACTTTGCAGAAACAGAGACTTAATTTGATTCAAGTTATCATACTTACTCATATAGATAAATAAGCTACTATCTTCTGTCTGTAATCGGTGGCGAATCCGACTAATAATATGGCTTTTACCTAACCCTTTTTCTGCTGTAATTGTGATGCCTACAGTTTCACTTTTTCCTTTACGGACTTTATCAACAGCATCAAAAACTGCATTAGAAGCATGAGCATTAATTGAGGGAACATCAGGAAAACTTTTACCCCAGATTTGTTGCGGTCTGACCACAATATGTCCTGCAAAGGGGTTTTGATTTCTAATCAGATCATCAATGGTAGATGTGGTAACAGTCATAGTGTTGTGAAATTAATGTGTGAAGAGTCAAATAAGGTTTAAGGTTTCAGGCGTGTGGCGTAGCAACGTAATCCATCTAATTCTGTAGCTACCGAATCTTCAATTTTGTCGGGTGCGCTGTCTTCTACACTCCCGCCTTGTAGTTGGAAAATGTCGTCGGCTTGTGTTTCTAGCAGCCAATCATTAAACTCTGTACGACTCACGCGATCGCCAATTCCTCTTCTAATGCGATAAATTGGCACAAGATTATTAAAGTTGTACTCATAGTTCAACTTGTCGTAGACTTCCAACGTCACTGACTTAAATTCGTCATAAGATGCGATCGCCCCACTCTTCCCATTAACCAGTACATCTGCACTAGCTACTGCAACATCAATCTGACTAATCCACTTCACCAACGCATTCGCCGCCCAAGTACCGACAATCGTCCCTTCAAATTTAAAATCGCCACTTCTCAAACCCTCACCCAATACCTCTAAACCCTTTGGAGAAGTTAGAGAATATCCCTTTTTGGAAATTGCGATCGCACTCTGATTCTGCAATTCTTCAAATGAACCCTGATAATCTGCTACCTTCTGGCTTTTAGATACAATTCGCTTGGTAAGTTGGCCCTTTTTAACTTCCTGCTGCGTTCCTCCCAAATCCCACAAAGCCAAAAGCAGACGAGTTCTAGTTTGGGCAATATTTTTTGATGTCATATTTAATCTATTTTTTGGCAAAGATCATCATAGTAGCTGTATATTTCTAATTTATTTACCCAGAAAAAATAACCGAGAAATTGCTGAATATTTCGGCGTTTCAGCTAAATTGATTAATAAAAAATCAGCAATATATTTCTTTGGGATGAATGCAGTTTCTCTCGAATGCAGGATGGAAAACCTAAAGAAACCAATCATCATAAAAGTGAAACGCTGTAGCTGTGCAGTTACAAATTAAGTGAAATATGTTTTTTCAATCCCAGGTGAAATAACAGGATTTCCAACTTGGTTTTTGCAACAGCGAGGCTTTTAGCAAATACAGGTGATGAAGAAATCCAATGAACACAATATTTAAAGAACGTAAAATAGTTTCGCGTCTATTTGCAGTGCTACTTTCGGCATTGCTAATGGTACCCTTGCTGAGTAGCTGCGGAGGCGGTTCCCAAAAAGCTTCAGTACCACCACCTGTTGATGATACCGTTGGTAGAACAGTCAGCGATCGCCAAACCGAAGCTAAGAAGGGATTGGGTACAGGACAAAAAGTTGCACTTTTGGCGGGTGCTGCGGCACTTTACTATATGTACAACCAGCATAAGAATGCTCCCCAAGAAGGAGCGCAAGGTAAGTACTATCTTTCCAAGAACGGGCGTGTATACTACCGCGATGCTGAACATCGCGCTCACTGGGTTACTCCACCAGCAGAAGGAATTCGAGTACCAGAATCTGAAGCACAAAAATATCGGGAATTCCAAGGCTATAACCGGAGTGCCACAGGTCGCGATCTAACTGGTATAACTTCATCCGCAGCACCAGCACTCTAGATCGGCGAAGCGTGTGTAAATAAGAAAGCGGGTTTCCCAGAGGATAACGCCATCGCGCACGTCGGAAACACGAACTTAAATCAGGAGACAGATTATGGTAGATGAATTTTTCCGAAAGGCGAAGGAGTTGCTTTTGGGATCAAACAGCGATCAAGCTGACAGAGATGCCGAATTCCGCGATCGCGATGTCCGTCCAGCCAGCGAAGACCCCTACGGCGATCCCGCAGACCCAGCATCTTACGGTAACGTTATTCCAGCCAGTCAAGACCCCTACGGCGACCCCGCAGATATCTCGTCTTACGGCAACGTTCGCCCAGCTAGTGAAGACCCTTACGGCGACCCCGCAGACACAGGGGAGTTTGGTGATGTCCGCCCAGCTAGCGAAGACCCCTACGGCGACCCCGCAGATGAGGATTACCGTCGTTAACGCGAACGGCACTAACATTCTGGTGAGTTTGACGAACCTCTCCCTGCCTTGAACTAAAGTTCAAGTCTGTCCCTCTCCGACTCGGAGAGGGACGTTTTTATGTAGTAAGAGAGTTGCAAAAAATAAATTATCCCAAATTATTTGTAGATTTGTAAGGGCGCAAGGTCTTGTGCCCCTACACACCCTGCGGAACCCTTACGCGCAGTTTGCTTCCCCGTTCGCGTAGCGTCCCGTAGGGAAGGGGTACGCGGAGCTTCTCGCAGGGATAGGATATTTTTTTAACTGGAAGTCCCTCAAAGCATGGAGAGGTTTCTTTATTGAGTTCATTAGTTCAACACTATATGACAATACAGTTCATATAAGGTTTTTTGATGAAAGTTATAGATCGCAAAGACGCGATAAATCGCCGTCTTTACAATAATCAGTCCTTTGTAGAGACGGCGATTTATCGCGTCTCTTCCCTTAATCGATTTATCGCGTCTCTTCCCTTAATCGATTTATCGCGTCTCTTCCCTTAATCGATTTATCGCGTCTCTTCCCTTAACCGAACCGTATTGCACTATATGAGCCATCGAACTCATATTGAATTACGAATTATTTTTGTTAGCCAAAATTTCCTGCGATCGCTCAATATTTTGACGCACAGATTGAGCCGAAGTATGCAAGCCCTCTCTTTCTTCATCGCTGAGTGTCAATTCCAATACACTCTCAATTCCACCGCATCCCAACCGGCAGGGAACACCAATTACAACATCTTCTAAACCGTATTCACCTTGCAGATATGCCGCTACAGGCAACAACCGCGACTGATTTAATAAAATCGATTCTACCATCACGCTAGTAGCTGATGCCGGAGCAAAAAAAGCACCACCCGTCTGCATCAATTCCACAATTTCTGCACCACCATTGCGGGTTCTTTCTATCAAACGTTCAATTGTGGCTGCATCCAGCAATTCAGTGATGGGAATGCCATTAACGGTAGCATAACGAGACAAGGGAACCATTAAATCGCCGTGGCTACCCAATACCATCGCTTTGACATCGGCGGGTAAAACGCCTAATTCTAGGGCAATAAAGGTTTCAAAACGGGCGGAATCTAACACGCCAGCCATACCCATAATGCGATCGCGTGGTAAACCAGTTGCTTGCCAAGCTAAATAAGTCATCACATCCAATGGATTGGTGACAACAATAAAAATAGCATTGGGAGAATGAGCGATCGCATTTTTTGCCGCTTCTACCACAATCTTGGCATTGGTTTTCAGCAAATCATCCCGACTCATCCCTGGTTTGCGGGGAAGTCCTGCGGTAATCACCACAATTTGAGAACCAGATGTATCAGCATAATTATTTGTGCCGATAATCTGGCGATTATGTATTTCAATTCCCCTGGCTTCCATCAAATCCAGCGCCAAACCTTGGGGCATTCCCGCGATAATATCTAGTAAAACTACATCTGCTAGATTTTTCTCTGCAATGCGTTGAGCTAAAGTACTACCAACTCTACCGGCACCCACGATGGTGACACGGGGTAAATTACACACAATTGGAGAGTTAGGAGAAAAAGACATAATTATTAAAGTGTAATTTTTATAAACAAGAATTCAGGAGTCAGAAAGAATTCTGACTCTTGGATTCTGACTTCTGAATTCTTTTTGCTTATTTAAACTCTTCTAGTTGATCGACGCGTAACCAAACGTTTGGCGTTGGCACTTTCCCAAACTTAATCAGCGCGTAATCACCTTTAACATCTACAATTTCGCCCTTGGTTTCAAACAAATAAGAAGGAAAGCGAGTATCACTGGCTTTTGCTTCCAGACTGTTTTCCAGTTTTTCGCGGATAGCGCGAACCATATCTCCCTTTTTAACTGCCATGAATTCCCCTCTCAAATTTCTAGATTGTTTTATCTGCATTTTAGGAGACTTCCGAATTAGAAGTAACAATTCCTGTAAAGAAGCGATTAATCGCTTCTCCTAATTCCTCCTGGCGTTTGACATTCGGAACAAAAATGACTAGATCGCCCAGCTAGCCTAATCCGTTGAATTGGCGTATCACAAACTCGACAGGGTTCTCCAGCGCGATTATAAACCCAGGCAACACCACCATAATTGCCGTTGACACCCTGAACACTTAAGAAATTACTAAAAGTTGTACCGCCAGCCTGAATGCTGGTTTCTAAAACTTGAATTATGGCTGTTCGCAAAAGCTCAATTTGCTTTAGCTGCAAATCTATACACAAAGTTTCAGGTAAAATTCCACTCTTAAACAGGGCTTCATCGGCATAAATGTTGCCTAATCCCGCCACCACAGACTGATCGAGTAGCGCAGTTTTAATCGGACGGCGGCGGTTTTTGAGTTTGCTTGCTAGATATTCGACAGTGAATTCTGGCGAAAATGGATCTGCTGCCAGTTTTGCCAAACCAGTGATAATGCTCTCTACAGCAACACCAGGCGGAACCCACCAAATTTTACCGAAGGTGCGCTGATCGACAAAACGTAATTCCTGCTGATTCCCAAAGAATAATCTAACCCGCGTGTGCTTATGTAATGGTTCATCTCGATGCACCCATAGTAATTGACCGGTCATTCGCAGATGAACCCCTAGCCAACTGGTTGAGGAAGGGGAAGAGAGTTCGGCCAGGAGATATTTACCGCGACGATGCCAAGTAGCGATCGCATTTTTTTCAATTCCATCAACAAATTCACTAACAGAAAACGGGTAGGCGATGGTGCGATTGAGCAACACATCTCCACCCGTAATTTCTTGGTTAAGAGTCAATTGATTTAGACCCTTTCGGACTGTTTCAACTTCAGGCAGTTCAGGCATTTAAGCTGATTAAGCAGACAATTTTGATGTACTTGGGGGTTCAAATAAAGAAGAGATGGGATACTAACTTACACATCCGTAGATGGCTCGTATTATTACCCAAAAGAAACCGTGAATACCCGCAGGGCGGCTCTCATAGATTAGGGTAGGCTAGGGTGAAGAATGAATGAACTGAAATTTTCAGATTTCATACTTCAGACTTAAGACTACCCTTCATCATCGCATCAAACAACCCCCTTGTAGCTTTGCTGCTATTTTTTAGCTGGTTTAGCCTTTGGTGCTTCAACCTCGACTAATTCATCTTGGGCAAAGTTGTTGGTATTGATACCAGAGTAATTGACCTTTTCAAAGCGGACAATTACAGGGTATTTGATGCCGCTTTGGTCAATGGAAGCCACAGTTCCTAGATCCTGAAACCAGTAGGATTCAGGGCGGAGAATACGTACTTTAGAACCACGTTGAACCATGATTATTTTCCCTTTTAGTTATCAATCGCCAATCTAGAGGGCTAATTGATTTCACTCTACAACCTGAAGGTCGCTGCTAGAGTCTTTGTTAAGTTATTTGTCTGAATTGGGCATGGGGCATTGGGAATTGGGCACAAGAGGCAGAGGGGCAGGGAGAAGGGAGCAGAGGGGATAAGAGGTAATTTATTATTCTCCCCCTTGCCCCCTGCCCCCTGCTC
>NZ_JADEXU010000104.1 GCF_015206895.1 Nostoc sp. LEGE 12450
CGCCATCATGGGGTTATATCTGTTGTGTGGCCCCCTGAATAAATAAGTATTTGCAATAGTCGAGTCAGCCCTGACTGGCGCTCACGTCAAATTAAGGTTTTGGGGCGGTTAGGCGGTCAAATTGACATTTTGCAACGCAGTCACAGCGCGATCGCAATTAATCAACCGTTTGTAGAAAAGATGCAAGAGCGCGGTCTGGCAACCATCATTGAGAAAAGTTCGCCTTATAAAAACCGGGGTGAATCGCTGCAACACCGCGTCTATCTGGAAGTTGACCTGCTCTTGGATGCGCCACATGATGAAATCAAGCCGCTGTAACTTTATTTTAAGAACGGAGATTTATGGTGTTCCTTTGGGCTTAAAGGCAATTTCCAAAAGTTTGGTAGCCGCTTCTAACTTTGATTTATCAACTACATAATCTTCTGAGGTAATAACTTTTTCTACATACTTAGCTGCTTCTGCCGCTGCTTTCCATAGCGATGTCACAGCCTCAGTGTGATAGTCCTTCTCATTTGTGTTTGGCATTACAAACTGCTCATCAATGTACACTTAACTGTAGCGTTAATTTTCTTACCCAGCATCTGTAACTACGTTTTTTTGCTACTGAAAGTTTTTCAGTAAAAATGCTTACTTTTTGACTTGTCTGTAGTGTTAACTTACAAACAGAGGGTCAATCCTTCCCCCGCATCTACCACACTGCTTAAGCAGTAGGTTCTGGTCGAGATGTAGGTGTCAATAAGAAAGGTAAATAATATGCCACAACGCAAAACAAGCGCTGAAGTAGCTAAAACAGCTTCAAAAATACTTCGTGATGGCAGGACTAGCAAAGATAGCAAGTCCGTCGCGGGTTCCGCTCTCTCACAGCGGGCACCTAAACCTAAGAAGAAGAAGAAGTAAGCTGTCTTAGCTCTGGGGATCTGACCTCTACCGAGGTTAGCTCCCTTATTTTATGCCAAAAATTGCCTATCACTCAATTGGTAATGACCTTAGCAGACGGTTGCCCAATCGCGGTAAACTTTCGGTAAAAAGTTTAATCTTCAGTAACTTACTCGACAACGACGGCGATCGTAAAAAGGCGCTGTGCGATCATGCAATCGCACTTTGTTTGGCATTGGGCCAAGATGGACGTATTTATCAAATGATAATAGTTCGCAATAACTCTTGAGTGGCGCGACTCTCAACGGAGTAATGGGGCTTGTGGCGTAGTAGACTGTCCATAATAAAGCGCGGTTTTTGGAAACTGTGCGCCTATTATCCCAGGGTTAACACCCTAGACGGCATATCCACCACCAACCGCCGAGTTTTTAACCACTGGCGACCAAGTAAAACTTCTGATACTCCTTCACCCACATGAACGGGAATATCAAATTCCTTGCCATCAATTCGCACTTTTCCTAAATAAATGTCAAATTCTGCTTCTCCTTGGGCTGTGAGCATTGTTTGCTGTTCTAGATAAATCCAATCAAGTGCTTCTAAATCCTGGTTATTAATTGCCAGCCACCAAGAAAAACCTGTATCAAAAAGTGCTTCTACTGGTATTTCTGATCCATCAACAGCTATCAACTCTATTTCAAAAAATAATTCATCCTCATCACCAAAGTTGCCAGAAATCATATCCTGCCGCACACCCCAGTTTCATTGATGCGGAAAACGTGCAGCCGAAAATTCGGGTATTTTTCATGTACCATCTGGGCAACTGCTAAGGCATCCTCATTAATAAAATATTCCCCACTTTCTGGTTCAACTGCCACATACCAGTTGTAGTGAGTTTCAATTAATTCTGGCTGCAATTTTTGAAAGATTTGTTCGCAACGCTGCTTAAATTCTGCTTTTTCAGCTTTCCATTGAGCTTTCTTCTCTGATGACCACTGGATTTCGGGGAATATTCTTCCTCGCCGCACTGTACGAGTAGACTTGGCTTCAGTCATGGTTAGTTCTGCTTTACTGCAATATCTATATTTTCCAGCACATCCAGACCACTTGGGGTTTATGGTTGGTTTGTTGGGTCTGGAGAATTATACTTTAACTAAAATACAATTTTACTTTTGTACAAAAGTAAAATTGCACTATAGTACAATTCTACAAAAGTATATTAGTATATTTGTTACATTGTACTTTAGTATTTTTATGTAATCGTTTTATGCCAAATCCGCCAACAGTCGTCTCCTTGGGCTTGGCTGGGGGTCAGGGAAAGTCTACAGTAGCCTTGATGCTGGGGAGGTATTTGGGGCGCTTAGGAATTCCCGTTTTGTTTGTGGATTGCGACCCTCAATCTAGCTTGACCAGTTTTTTAGGGGTGCAAGTGCAGCCTGATACCCCAACCTTACTGGAAGTTCTGACACAACCAGAAGAAAAAACAAAAATTGTTGATGCCATTGCGTCTGTACCTGACGTAAAACTGGGCGACCGTACCATTAACAATACCAATCTGTTCTTAATTCCTTCCGATGATGGGTTGGAGAGTGCTAACTATAAATTGGCCTCCAGTGGCTTAAGTCTGTTTATTCTTAGGAACCGCCTGCAACCAATTGTGAGTAATTTCGGCGTGGCAATTGTAGATCCACCCCCAGAACGTTCACATTTAGCGCAGACTTCCTTGGGTGCTGGCGATAGATGGGTGATTCCAGCAGAGTCAAATGTCAAGGGAGTGCAATCGCTGTTGCGGACTATGGAATTAATTAAAGAATTTAAAGGAGCGCTACCTTATGGTGAACTACTGGGTATAGTGCCTTTTCGCGCTCGGTGGACTGGTTTGCACCCAACAACCGCTACTAAAACAAGTATCGATACCATACGGCAGCTGGTGGGTAGTGAGTTGATGTTGCCGCATATTTTGGAATCGGATGTATTCAAAAATGCCATCAACCAACGGGTTGCACCAACAGACTTGGGGCAGCCAAATCTGGAATATGCGATTCATGTCTTAGCTCAACGACTCAAGCCAGCTTTGCCAGAAGAATATGCCAAATTAATTCCCTTAGAAACAGCGTAATAAATTTTATAAGTAGGTAAAAATATGAATATTCTAGACGAAATCAGAAATAGAGCGGTTGCACCAACAGTTGCACCACGAGAAGATGTGTTAGCTCCACAACAGCAGGGTTCTTCTACCCCTGATGTTGATGTGACATCAACTGCTGATAGCTCTGTTTCGGAACTCACAAAATTGGAAGAGCAACTAGCGAACTTCCCTGAAATTGCGCCTAGAGTACCTGTCCGTTTGGAAGTTGCAATAAAGCAAGAACTCGATGAACTATGCAACCTTGAAAAAATAACAGTTGAAACGCTCTTGGAAGCTTTTTATGTTACCTGCCAAGATAAAGATACAGTCATGAAACAAGTACTAAAAGAAGCCAAAAAACGGCTCAAGAGTCGCAAAGAAGCAGGTAACATTCGCTCTAGCATTACTCGTTTAGCTAATTTGGCTAAAAAACTAAAGTAGCAATCAGACCAAAGTGCAGACACAGACACAAATCTCTGTGTGGAAAGCCTTCTGGCGCAAATGGGTGGAGAGAAATGGTGTTCTCGCACTCCTTAACGGCTAGAAGTTGTGTAAAAAGCCACTTTTGAGGGAGGATTTATTCATTAGCTCTTGATTGACTGCTGTGAACACTCCTGCGATGTCTAACGACAAGCTGCTTCGCATCTACGCTGACAATTTTAGCCCAGAGTCGCTGGCACTAACAGAGCCTCTGCCCATTACCATGCACCCAGCAGAGGTATATCTGAACAGTCTAGGTGAGGGTTCGCGGCGGACAATGCGGGAAGCGTTGAATGCGATCGCCCGACTGCTGACTAATGGCAGTTGTGATGCAAGTACTTTGGATTGGCCAAAGTTGCGTTACCAGCACACTGCTGCGGTACGGTCGGTGTTGATGGAAAAATACAGTCCGGCGATGGCGAACAAAATGCTATGTGCATTACGGCGGACGCTCAAGGAAGCATGGCGCTTGGGGTTAATGTCCACGGATGAGTATGGACGAGCGGCTGATATTGAGTCCGTGCGGGGCAAGAGTTTGCTGAAAGGGCGAGAAATCGATCCTGAAGAAATTTCAGCACTTTGGTCAGATTGTATTCAAGATAACTCAACATTGGGTCGGAGGGATGCGGCACTGCTGGCAGTTTTGACAGTTGGGTTGCGTCGCAGTGAGGTAACTTACCTTGATTTGAGCGATTTCAAGCCGCGCAGTCGCTCACTAGAAATACGTGAAGCGAAAGGGCGGAAGGAACGAATCGTCTACTTACCTGAAGCTAGTGTACAGGCTGTCCTTGATTGGTTGTTGATTCGGGGTAAAGCACCAGGGGCGCTTTTTTATCCCTTAAATAAGGCAAAGAAAATCATACTGAGACGGATGAGTGAGCAGGGAGTGTTGCGAGCATTGCAACGACGCGGGGAAAAAGCTGATGTGGATGCGTTTACACCTCATGATTTTAGAAGAACTTTTATCGGTAATTTATTGGATGCGGGGGCAGATATCGTCACGATAGCGAAACTTGCAGGTCATGCGTCGCCAAGTACGACAAGTAAGTATGATCGGCGTGGGGAAGCGGCTAAGAAACGGGCGATTGATTTGCTGAATGTGCCTTATACTGGTTGGAAAAACAGCTAGTTTTATCAGTATTTTGAGAATTTAACTCTTATTCTTTGTGATTATTTATACCATTTATTTAAATATCTGTTGGTGATGGGTTCGCTAGTGTTGCGCTAACTTGGCAGTTACAACCCTTTTGAGTCTGGCAAAATATTCTAGGAATAGAATGGGATTAGTTGAGCATTTAAGCTAGAAATTACAAATTTTTCAGTGGCATCTTAAAAGCTAGTGATCCCCTAGTGAAAGTATTTAAAATTCAAAAAGAATAAACGTATTTAAATAGTCAAATTATTATTTATTATTTTCATTTTTTCTTGCCACAAATCATTGTTTGTGTTGTTACTTATAAGTATTAATAGTATTAATTTTAACAGAAAATGCTTAAAATAATTAAAGTGATTGACGGTTAAGAAAATTAAAGTATTGCGTTGTTTGTAATTAAATTAATTTAAGGTTGAAAACATAAGAATATTTTGACTGACTTCAGCTTTTTAGTATAAATTATATTGAAAAATATGAGTTTATCCGGTCAACAGCGTCAAGAATTACAACTGGCTTTGATTGATGCTTTTCCTAATACAGCATCCTTAGAACAAATGTTGTCATTTGGATTAGATAAAAATCTAAGAGCTATTGCTGGTGAAGGGAGTTTACAAGATATTGTCTTTAAATTAATACAAACAGCTAATTCTCAGGGATGGGTCGAAGATTTAGTTCGTGCTGCGTTTGATTCAAATCCTGGAAACCCGCTCTTAAAAGCTATTGCCGAAGAATTGTTGTCAAATCATTATCTAGAAACACATAAAGTTTCCTCTCCTAACATTCCCCAAAAACAAAGTAATCAGCCGCAAAAAATATTAATTTTGGCAGCAATTCCCCACGGGCTGCGTTTGGATAAAGAAATTCGAGAAATTGAAGAAGCTATACGACGAGCTACAAATCGAGATTTATTTGAAATTCGCATTAGGACTGCTGTACGTCCTCAAGATATTCGTCGTGCTATCGCAGAAGAACAACCTCAAATCGTCCATTTTTGTGGACATGGTTTGGAAGATGGCAGTTTGTTACTAGAGGATGATGGGGGAAATAATAAGCCAGTTGCACCATCCGGTTTAGCATCTCTATTTAAGTTACACGCTGATTATGTTAAATGTGTACTGCTTAACGCTTGTTATTCAGAAAAACCTGCTGTTGCAATTAGTAAATACATTAATTATGTAATTGGCATGAATAACCCAATCCAAGATAGAGCAGCGATTGAGTTTGCTAGAGGTTTTTATGATGGATTGGGTTACAAGAATTTAGCCAATCAAGATGCGTTTCAAAGAGCCTTTGATGAAGCTATTGTTGCTATTGAAATGGAAAATCTTTCACAAGGAGTGATACCAGTCTTAAAAAAAAAGGAAACTCGTGTTGAATTGAAACCGCCTTTTTGGATTATTCAACGCTTGCAAAACCCAAAATTTACTTCTTCCCTATTATTAGATCGATCTAAAGAAATTAAAAAGATAGTTAGCTATCTTCTTAATAGTCAATTGCGAAATATCGTTGTTCTTCAGGGAGCAGGAGGTTTTGGAAAATCTGTTTTAGCTTTGTTAACTTGTTGTGAACCTGAAATATTACAACACTTTACTGGAGGTATTTTCTGGATAGATTTGGGAGAAGGAAAAAATGTTTTGGAAGGAATGAGAAAGCTATATAAACAACTAACCAATTTAGATTGTCCATCCCATCTTGATGAAGAAGATACAATTATTGAATTGATGAAAAAATGGAAAAATAAACCATGTCTCCTCGTATTAAATGATGTACAGAAAAAGGAAGATTTCAGGAAATTTTATATTAATTTGCAATACTGTTCATGGTTAGTAACTACTCGAATACATAATGTTGTAGACAAAGCGATTTCAATATCTATAAATATAAAACCGCTACGACCAGAAGAATCAACTTTACTTATAAAGTATGATCTAAGCGAAAAAGGCGAATTTAATGAGGAAAAGCTTAGAGAATTAGCCGATCAACTCTATGAATGGCCACTTTTAATTAATCTGATTAGAAACAAGATAAATGAATTGATTGAGAACAATACTTCTGATGAGGTATTGGACAAGATAATCACACGTCTTAAAATACAAGGATGGATTAGATATTTTGGTGATGAAATTTCTGAAAATCTCAAAATTAGTTTTGATTCGTTAAAAGAAGATGAAAAAGAGTTTTTTGAAGAATTAATTATTTTTCCAGAAAATTTATCTATTCCATTATTAATTCTAGAAAAAATTTGGGAATTAAATGATATTTCTGTCGAAGATTTATGTCAAAAATTATATAATTTATCACTTTTAGAAAATTTTGAGAACTGTCATATACGCTTAAATAGTTATTTACGTCAGTATTTAAGACAGATAAATGAACTTAAAGAAAACTTACCAGTAATTCATAATAAATTATTAAAATCTTATGAAAATAAATATCAAATAAAACTTACAGAGGAACTGACAGAAGAGTTTTTAAATTTACTGTCAAATGAAGAAAAAACTTATTTCAAACGTTTTTATAAATATCATTGGAGACGAGCAAAATTGATATGAAAAAGTCGAGCTGTTTTAAAGTTTACATATACTAATTTATTCATCATCTTCTGAAATTGTTATTTTATACTCATCTATAGAATTATAGTAGCTTCCTAGCAATATATAATAAGTTCCCTTACGAATGGGGTTTTGCCCAAATCTATTTGTCTCTTCAGTGTGCAATATTTCAATTTCATCATGTTGGGAATTTTGACATTCTAAGATGTTTTTTTTCAAAGACATAATTATAATTACTGGGTCTTTGATTTTTGAAGTTGATTCAACGGTTATTTGAAATGGTTTAACTAAGTCTTCTTCCAAAGTAAGTGTATTAAAGGCTGTTTTATCGATGTAAAAATTATCTGAATTAAGACTATCTGGATTAAGACATCTCGAATAAAAACGAGATTCTAGATCAATTTTCCTAGTCTTGACAATATCAACTCTTCTGCCAAATCCAGGAGAAAGATAAAAGTTAGCAATCTTATCAGAAGTTATATTATCGGCATAGCCACATAATATTGAAATTGCGAACATTCCTAAAACAGGTTTTACATGATATTTTAGCATTTTTTTGCGTTCGATAAAATTCTGATTTTTTATTTTTGAAATATTATTTGGTTTTACGAATTATTAAAAAAGGAACAATAAGTCCAAGCAGTAAATTCAATGCCAGCCAAATTAGAGAATATAATTTTGTCCAACCAAAAATATTTATACTTGTATCTCCACTGCGAATCCATTGTAATAAAAAATCTCCCATAAGATGGGCAGAGATACCAACTGATAAACCCAAAGAAATATCTTTTAAAGAGCCTATAAAAATTTTAAAAACTTTATTAATTCTTTTAGAATGACGCTGACGAGTATTTTGTAGTAGTTGAGCTATTGCTAGAAAGGCAAGAGGTATTAAAACTGAACTAAACAACCAACTACGATGCTGCAAAAATTCTAGTTGCATCCATACTGTTAATGGAATATCCCAATCAGGTACTGCATAGTAGCTTAAGTGAGCATATTCTACGTATGGTAAGAAAAAGAAGCCACTTGCTCCCCAAACAACCATGAATGGATACAAAAAAGGATTGATACGTGAAATACCTACTTTAGCGTAGCATTCACAAAACTCCCAAAAGCCATACCCTACCAACATACCTAGAAACAAATAGCTGGCATTTTTGACTGTATCAAGGATACCGATATCCTGGATCTCCTGGAGAAATTCCATCTCACTTAGCCTAATTTGGCAATGTTTCAATGTTTGAAAGACATAAATACATGGCTACTTTACACAACTTTACATCGTGATAAATTTTGCGCGTATCTTGTCTTTACCCCGGATATATATTATTATGATAAGTTCTAAGACTTAACCTTCTAACCAAAGTTAGAGAAAAGTAAGCCAAAAGTATAGTAAGAGGCTGGATATAGACAGAATGCAACTAGCGGTAAAAACCAAGACCGAAGGAAGTTGAGAATCAATGGCAGCTCTCAACCTTTACTTTAGAACCGTTGCTTATCTGTTTTTCTTACTGAAGACAGGCTTGTTTCTCCAGAGTAGAGTAAATTTTCTGCGGTAATAAACCTATTGCATATAAAAAACCCTGGATAAATGCCAGCTCTATCGAGATTGCAATTTATCCAAGGTTGCAAGGAATAAATTTATATATACGTAAAAACGTAAACTAAGTATTCCCAAAAATTTTGGGATTAGAACATTAATAGATGTGCTCTTCAGGGACTTGCCGAAATCAACCACAGAGTATATGCTCTACTCTGCGGTATAAAGTAGCGTCAAGAGCAAAGCTGGCTAACATTCACTACTTAATATAGTCGCGCTACACGTAACTCCTCATTGTCCTCACTGTGGCAAAAAAGCCCTATTAATTAGGGTTTCAGCCCCCAGTGCTGCGAAACTTCCTTGCGCGATAATAGCTCAAAATTTTTCGAGCGCGTACAATTCTCTTGAATTAACTATCGTTGAAAACGTCTGGTTCTCTTGCCTCAAACATTGTTCAGGAAAGAGTTTTCGTCATTTTACTCTATTATTTCATGAAAATAATGGAAGAGCAACATACTAAAAATTTTCATATAATAAGTAGTTAGACCTCTTCCTTCAAACTAAGTTTAAGGTACTGCAAGGTTGTTGGTGGCAGAGGTTAATTTAGTGAAAGTTAAGCCAGTTGAGGCAAACCGTGTTGCACCATTATCACCTAAGAGATTTTCGGTAAGTGGCAGAGAGTGAGTGAGTGAGGTGATCAATAGCTGCGATGCGAGGAGTTGAGAGTTTAAGCTGTTGCGCGTCAAAAGGCTAATTCTCTGCTGTACCAAACTGCGGGTTCGAGCATTAGTTTAGTTTCGGTGCCACTTGCAGGCAGTGAGCTATGCCGTTATGCCGCTTCATGTTATCGGTGGGGGCTGTAATTGAAAAGTTGTCTTTGGAATGCAGTACATTGAATCAACCATGAGCTTAGATTAGGGCGTAGCGAGAAGCTTCTCACTAAAGACGAACGTAAGTAATTTAAGGTTGAATTAACCAAATTACATCACCCTCTTTCTAAATTTTTTTATATGGAGAATGTATCTGACCCATATGACCAAGGCGAATCAATAAACACAAGCCAGCAAAAATACAAAACAGCAATGTCAGAAGAAACAATTTGGATTGTAACAGAGGATATAGCTCAGGCTACTGATACCCAAAGGAGTTACCGGGAGATTGCTCAAGAACGAGGAGTCAAGGTGTCGATTAGTGAGCTAGAGAAGAATATGTCTCGATTCTTGGAGTCTGTAGGACGCCTGTTTTGTCAAGCAGAGCAGCAGACCGTTTACTCTTCTCGAATGAAACTGGATGCAATTGTACTCTCTGTCGAGATAAGCGCAGAAGGGGAAGTCAAGCTAATAGGAACGGGGGGTAAAGCAGGGGGGAAAGGAGCAATTACACTTCAATTCAAGCGCTTAGAGGATAAGTCTTTAACTTGACTATATTTTTTGTAAGTTAAATATATCTGCCTATATTTCCTATGAATGGTAGCAGTGCTCTCAAATCAATTTTGTTACTGGCTGCAAATCCCAAAGGGACTGAAGGTTTGCGCCTACAAGAGGAGGAGCGGGAAATAAAAGAGCGATTACGTTTAGCAGGATACGGAAAGACACCCATCAATTCAACAGGAGCAACCCGAACAAAGGATATCCAGCAGGCAATGTTGGATTTTAATCCGCAGATTGTACATTTCAGTGGTCATGGGGCTGAACAGGATGGATTAGTTTTTGAAGATGTGACAGGAAAGGCAAATTTAGTTAGCTCAAATGCATTGGCAGGTCTTTTTAGATTGTTCTCTAAACGAGTTGAGTGCGTTGTTTTGAATGCCTGCGGCACAAAACCTCAAGCTGAAGCAATAGCTCAATACGTTAATTACGTTGTTGGTATGAGTCGGGAACTTGGCGATCGCGCTGCAATCGACTTCGCTATCGGCTTTTACTCCGCTTTGGGTGCTGGAGAATCAATTGAATTTGCCTACGAGCTAGGTTGCAATGCAATTCAACTAGGAGGGATTGAAGAACACTTAACCCCAGTTCTGTATAAAAAAGGTGAACTACTTCAATTTCATCCGAGCAACAGGGAACCACAAAAAGATGAAATAAGCCCCCCTGATGTAATCACTACTGCAACAATACTATCTGGAAAAGATGAAGTTATTGTTGACCTGATGAACAAACTATTTGATGCTTTATGCAGTCCTAATGTTGAATTAGGAATCCAAAAATTTGAAGAAATTGCTCATAAGTCTTTATTTCAAAATGGACAAATCGATCCAGCTTTCCACAAAAACAACTTTAACGTGTCATTTACAAGACCAAAGCTATATAAACGCCCTGTTGAAATTATCAGTCATTCTACAAAGCGAACGAGACTTGGCTTAAGAGCAGATAAAGAAGACGGCGAAGAGGAGATATATGCAATTGCTCGTAATGATAAATCAGGGGGACTAGACGGTTATATACGTATCTTTTTCCCTGCCAATGGTGGAGTACCTAAAATATCGGGTTTTAGCTTGTAACATAATTAACGTTAATTTACTAAAATTTTGTTATGAAATGTCCACAATGTCAAACTGAAAACCGAGCCGATTCACAATTTTGTATTAATTGTGGTGCATCTATGAATGTCGTAGCTCGTCCTGATGAAGGAGTTCGTAGACCTCCATCTGCGAATAAGATATATGCACAAGGCAAAAATCCAACGCTAGCTGCCATCCTGTCTCTATTAGTTCCAGGAATCGGACAGTTTTATAACGGCGATGTGCTTAAAGGCATAGTGATGTTAGTCGGAGCAATCGTTTTAAGCTCTACGGTTTGGGGTTACATCTACATCGCCATTTTGGGATGGTCAATTATAGATGCCTATCAAGTTGCAAAAGGTAACCAAAGTTTATGGAGCTAGTGAAAATAGAGGGGCTTAATCCTCGTGAGTACGAGCATCCTTTAGACAGAAACGCGCTCAATGTCCTAGAAAAAACAGCTGGTTTAGATCTCTTGGTTAGGAAGTTTTTTGACTTAGGTGTTGAGAAGTTTCTGAGACTTGAATTTGTTGGCAGCAATCTCAAGGTTACTCCTAGCAGTTTCCCTGAGATATATGAAATTTTGGAAGAAGCTTGCGAAATTCTCAATCTGAAGACAACACCAGAGATTTACGTACGCCCTGACGATTATTTCCGAAAGTTAGAAGTTTCGACAAACAATCTTGAAGGTCTGACAGTAGGGGTGGAAAAACCGCTCGTTGTTATTAGTAATGTCTGTATTGAAAGCTTTTCCAGGTCAGAGTTATTGTTCATTTTAGGTTGCCAGATTGGTCGTCTTAAGAGTCAGCATGTTCTTTACGAGAATATCGGCTGGCTCTTCCCAATTCTGAGCAGTACGATAAGTGATGTAATGGCATCAATACCTGGAGTGGGGGCAATTTCTAGCACTTTTACTGCCGGATTGTATTTAGCATTGGTACATTGGTTGAGAATGGCAGATTATACCGCTGATCGAGCAGGATTATTGGCATGTCAAGATGTGAATTCTGCAATGACTGCAATGGCAAAAATTGCAGGATTACCTCAAAAGTTTTTTGATTCATTTAGTCTTGATGATTTCGTGACACAGGCAAGAGAATTTGAAGGATTTGCAGACACTACCTACAACAAGATTCTTAAAGTCTTGAGTCTGTCACTTAGAGATCAAGCTTTTACGATCGCACGCGCAAATGAACTTTTACAATGGATAGACTCTGGAAATTACCAAGCGATTCTAGAACGTAAAACCAAAATACATTTAGCTCCACCACCTAGCTTCTGTCGTCACTGTGGATTTAAGCTTGAACCGTCAGATGCTTTCTGTCGAAACTGTGGACAGAAGGTTTCTACTTGAATGCTATGTTGGCGTAAATAGAAGGTTCGTGCAACCAGGGGCAATCTAGTATGATGTCAAGTTTGTCAACCCCATTTGAGGGCTTTATTGATAACAATTACCAATCACTACTTTGCCTAGTTTGTGGGGCTAAATGAGCAATCGATGCTGTTGGCGAAGTCAAAAAACGCTCGTGTTTGGGTAAGTCAATTCAGCGATGAAACGATTAAGAGCTTTTTGAACAGCTTTGTATCCAGGGGCTTGCTTGCCTAATTTCAAGTCAAGCAAAATGCGATCGCGTAAAAGCTCAAGTTCTATTTGGGAGCAAGCAATTGCTTTTCGCTCCATCAATACAGCATTCTTTTGATTGAGGTTTTGTATTTCTGGAAGGGGTCAAATGAGCAGTGATTCCGAAAGTTACGCTAAGGAATTGATGAGCTACTTTTAATACTGCGATGTGATCGCCACGGATAAAGCTGTACCAATTGAAGTCTTTGAAATTTAGGAGCTTCAAACCCTTGCTGTGCCGTATTAAATTGTTGCACCAAATAATCTATAGAATTATTGTAACCACTCACACTGATTGCACCGCCATTTAAGCGCCTCTTTTTTAGGCAGATAAGATGAAATTTTAGGGACTTGCAAATATTTACCATCCATTTTGCCATAGGAAGTACACTGCAAACTAGGAGCAAAACGTACCTGCATTGTCTCCGGGTTAATAGTAATCAGATTAAGGTCAAATAGTGTATGTATGTCTGCCCGTAGGAGTAATCCATTTGAGGGGTGATTATTTTCCGTTTCACTGAAAGGAATGATGTGAGCAGCTTCCAAGGCTTCTTGTGCATCACATCCAGTAATGGCACAGCGATAATTGTAGGCTTCGAGCAAACTTTGACGAAACTGCGGTTGTCCTTGCCGTCGAGCGATAGATACAGTAATTCGCTCTTTAGCTTGCTTTATACTTTTTGGATTGAAAAAACCGTCAGCCTCAATAGCCGCAGTAAGCTCCTTTATCTCTGCTAATTGATTGTGGTTAATCTTTTCTGAAATCCCCTGACTGTTTTCTTTATTCGTGTCTTCAACACGGTTATTTAAAATCGGTGGGTTAGCAGCAGACTTGTTTGTAGTTTCTACTTCTGTGGGGCTATCATTAACAGTTTTAGGGATTTCCTGAATATCCTCAATAATTGCATCTTTCTCAGTAACATTGAAAGACTGGATGAGGTTCAGTGCCTGCTGATAATATTCTACTTGTCCGCCTTGATGATAAAGAGCAGCAGCTTTCTCTAAATCTTCAATGGCTCCTACTTTATCACCTAATTCATGGCGGGCAAGACCACGGTATTCGTATACGGCAGGATATTTGTCAGCAACCTTAATCGCATGATTGTAATCTTCAATAGCTTTCTGATAATTCCTCAATTCGTTGTAAGTATTGCCTCGGTTTATGTAGTAAATAGCATTTTTTGAATCCAATTTAATTGCCTGACTATAATCCTCCATTGCGCCCTCTAAATCCCCCAAGAAGAAGCGAGATGTTGCTCGATCGTTGTAAGTTTGATAGTATTTAAGCATTGGAGAATCTGTTTTAATCGCTTTGTTGTAGTCCTCAATAGCCCCCTGATAATCTCCTGAATTAGCGCGTGCATAGCCAAGGTCAGTGTATAATTCAGCCCACTTGTAATAACTACTGGGGGTTAGCTTAATCGCCTGTTCGTAATCCTTAATAGCACCCTCATAATCTCCCAATGCACTACAGGCTTGACCCCGTTGATAGTAAGCAAAGGGATAGTCAGGGTCAAGCTGAATTGACCTATCAGCATCTTCAAATGCTCCTTGGTAATTGCTCTGCTGGTAGTGCAATTCTGCTCGTAAATAATATGTGTAATCATCATTAGGATTTAGTTTAATCGCCTTGTTGTAATCCTCAATAGCTCCTTTGTCATCTCCTAAGTTTTTGCGTTCTTGACCTCGCATTCTATAAGCAACAGCATCATTGGGATTTATCCTAATCGCTTGATTACAATCTTCTACTGCTCCTTGAGAATCATCTAGTAAATTACGAACGTTAGCTCGTTCTTTATAAGCATTAGCATCATTTCGATTTACCAAAATTGCCCTAGTCAAATGTGCAAATTCGCGTTTTAATTCATTATCATGATTGAAAGCATTTGGGAAAGCTTGATTATAATTTTCCATATTTATTTGAAAACCAAGTTTTAAGATGTTATTTAAAATGGCGTTTTTAACAAAATGCAAATCTGTTGCTTGAACTTAAAAATTGCATCCAGATTACTAACTGGCTATGCTGTACGGGACGACCTATACATAGGATTCCCAAAATCCAAGCAACTCTTAACAAATAGGCGGCGAAGCGGAGTGTCTGCCGCTGCCTGCAATAATATGGTTGGCTCAACGAGTGGATTTGTGGCAGTGGCAGACACCGCCTATTTGAGCGCAGCGGTTAAGAGTTGCGCCATCACCTAGAGAGAGATCCCTTTAGTCTGTCTTCTTTCTTGTCGCTCTGCCTCTTCTCTTATTTGTTGCAATACGTGATCTGCTTTTTGCCAAATCTGAATATCTTCTATTTCTACTGACCCCACATTAATCGGTGAATACTCAAGCTCACCTGACTGGTTTCGGTTGACTGCCACTCGAAAAATCTCACCTCGTTCATCATGGGTAAATACCAGTTCTCTACCCTGCTTCTCTAGAGTTGCATATTTGAATCTCAGGCTATTTGAGCCAGTTTCTCTTAATTGCCAGTTGATTAGTTTAATAGCTATAGGCACGGCTACAGCTAACAATTCTTGCTCTTGACGCTGTTTTTCTGAGAGTGACTGTTCTAAATCTGATTCAATAGATGCAAGTTTATTGTTAGCAATTAGTACCAATGCTCTTGCTTCATCAGCAGTCCATCCGGCTGGACTGGCTTTGATAATTTCTTCAACCTCTTCGGCTGGCTTATCATCTAAGAGTGCCTTCATCGCAATTTCTTTGTCTCGGTCAGTCACTAATAAGTCTTGCAAGTCGGTACTGTAATATTTGTATAACTCGGCTGTTTGATTTGGGGTTAGCTGGGGTAGAGTTTCGGTTATAGTTTGAGCTTTTTTAGGTGATGTGGTTGATATTAGCTGTTGATTAACTTGGTTATTATCTACAGATACTAAGAAATTATTTAAACGTTTAATTTCGCTATCGTCACGTTTAGGGTCGTAGTTTATCCCCAATTCTGTCTGAAGCTTGCTGAAAGAACACTTATATTTATTGAGATTACCTCCCTGTTTCCAGAGCAACTGAGGGCTACCATCTTCATTAACTGAGCCAATATCAATACCAAACTTGATACCTCTTACCCCACCGTGACCGTAATAACTAACGATAGCTTTGACTTGATACTCTCTCCATAAGCGCTCAATTAACTGGGGCATTGTAGGTTTATCTGCTGCCACTTTCTCAATTGCTCGGCGCATTATCTCTTCGCCTGGAAGTCCATCGCCCTCGACTCGCTCTAGTTGATTCCGAGTCATAGCCTTTTGCTTACTTTCCCAACTACTTAGGACTGGGGTTAGCTGAAATTCTCGCTCTAGCAGTCGGGCGGAGTGTTCCGAATGGGTGTAATTGTTCCAGGTACGAATAGATTTCCCATCTAGGTTATTGACTCTAGATGCAACGATATGGGTGTGGTCGTGTTCTTTGTCTGAGTGCCGCGCTATAAAAAAGTCATAAGCTGGTAGTTCTGTTTCTATAAATTCATCAGCTAGCTCTTTTAGTTTGGTATCAGCTATCCTTTTATCTGGCTGTTTAACTTGGGATTCATCACCTTGAAGCCGTGATAGTACAATGACATTCGCAAAGTGACGTTGGGATAGATTAGCTAATTCGTCATCATTTAGCGTTCTATCATTTTTCGGTACACTAAGCATTAAGTGATAGCATGGGTCTTTTAGCTGCGGGTTAAGATGGGCTGATAAGGTAAACTGCTCTACCAGTTCATTGGTACTTCTCCCGTACATATTCCCGCCAATGATTTTGGCTTTCTCTTTCTCAAGCACATATTTAGTAGTGCCACGAAATGATTTGTTAGCCTTGACTTTGGTAATCATTGCCCTGCCCTTCTACTGATGCTTGAGTGAGTGATTGGCAAGTCTGCTCTAAAAGTGCTGTCAGTTCTTCAAGAGTTTTCAGATATGATTTCACTTCATTACTCAGGGGTTGGCTACCAATTTTCACAGCTTCGTTAATAGCCCTAGTCTGCTGATTCAGGTTATTACCAATCTTCTTTAACTCGTAGATAGCCTGTCGGTTGACTTCGGGAATGATTAACTTAGGATGTGGTAAAGGGTAGTCAAATAATCTCGCTCTAATATAGTCACTTTGCACCACTCCACTGCAACGCTGCTCTAGCCTCGCTTTTTCAGCATAGCTAGCCCTAAACGTGATAGTTACTTCTCGCTTTTCATCTGGTGCTACTGACCGATTGGTTAATGTGTCAGCTAGTTGATTACTGAGATTGGTACGAGGGTCTGCTTGCATAACTAGTTAAGCGTTTAGCTATTTAAATATTTATTTTTCACCGGGTTATTCGCTGTAGCTGCGATGGTGCGAAGCACCAAGCAGGTAGGCGAATAACCCGGAACCTCTTGTTGACTCATTTACCCCTTTAATAGACCTGATAAAGGGGGTTTGGGGGACACCCCCAACAAGCAAACACACCGCTTTTACCGAAGGTAAAAGTAGCCCAGAGGGCGTTACGGTGTATTGCTTGCCTAACCCCTCACGACGGGCTAGGGGAAACCAGAACCAGGGGGCACAACCGAAGACTGGGGGAGTAAGAGACTTTGGCAAACCACGATTGACTCTGTGCAATAACCTCGGTGTAACCGAGGGCAGGGTCTATTGGGTAATGCTGGACATACTAGTGATACGAAGGATGTTGATTCATGGGTAACTGCTTTTTTAGACTAGTCTACCTCACGAGGATACAAACCTTTTTCTGTTGATATTCGTCACATCACGACAAGAAACTTAAACTTTTTCTGACCACGTTTTTTTTTACAATGGAGTAATTTATTACTAATGCTGAATATGTCGCGCAAACCGAAAGCTGTCCCTTTATCAAAAATAGAAGATATTCAAACCAGTCTCAAACAGAAAGCCGCGACTCCTAAAACTATCAGCCTGTCAGATTTAGTTCTCAGTTTGGCTAAACCTATTCAAGATATGTTAGACGCTGGCTATTCTTATGAAGATGTTTCTGATGTGTTTAAAGGTCATGGGGTAGAACTAGCGGCCAGTGGTCTGAAGAGTTTTCATAAGAAAGCTTTGACAACGGGTGCTAATACATCAGATGATAATTCGCTTGCTTCATCATCAGAATTAAATTCTGAATCATCTGCTCAATCGACCTCACAAGAGAATTCTAATGGTGATGGCTCGTCTAGTTCATTGCCCTCTACAAGTGAAAAATCTTCAGATTTAACAAATAAAACTACTAAGCGTAAGAAAGCAGCAGCTAAGGAGCAATCAGAGAAATCGTCACCAAATAGCCAATCAACTAGCTATGCTTTTGTACCAAAAATCTACAGTGAAGATGAAATATAAACGACTAACTGTAAAAGTATTTGAGAGACAATATCGGTAGCTAAGTCCAATTAATTCCTGACATAAGCAGTATTGCTTAAGGATAATCCAGCTATCCCTAACCAATACTGCTACTATTGTCCATCAAGATAAATAACACTAATTAAGGAGAATATAAAGGGGATTTAATCTGAAAAAGCAGTAAAGCCTGACTTCTCACTACCCTTCAATTGCTTGGATTCTATAAGTTGTGCAATCGCACTCCTTAAATAGCGAACACTCCTTTTATCTTCACCCCACCTTCGGCTATTTCTAATCGCAGCAAAACTAACTGGTGTTGCAACGGCTGAAGTAACAATGTTTAAAATCAGATTTTTATCCACCTCAGAAATACTCAGTTCTTCTTCTAGCTCTGCAATTTCAACCTCTTGGGTAGGCTTTGAGAAAATGGATTCTAGCTGATTAACTGCGTCTGGTGGTGCAATTTTCTCGCCTCTGGGCATAACTGCTGGCTGGTGATGCTGCACCAGTTCCGGGAAGAATTTGAGTAATGTCCTTGCTGGATCTGGCTGACCATTTCCAGGGTGTAACTCTATCTTTAACCAGTCTGGAATCATGCCGAGATTGCCACCGCTAACAGGTTCAGCAAAGTTATTAGGGTTGGCTTTGAAATATTCCCCACTAGCGACATTAATCTTTCGCAATCCGCCAGCGCTGACAGACTGAGCTACACAACCAATGAAGTTAACCGATTGCTTAAAGGTGTCTGCTAGTCCTGCTGTGGCCTTGCCAACCACAGAAGTTAGGTTTGAGCCATGCAACACAATGATTAATGTACCGCCACATTTGGCGAAGCGAGAAAGTAAATATTGGATAGCCCAAGTGCGATCGCTCTCATCAAGTAGGGACAGCAAGCGCATCGCTTCATCAATGACTAACAGTAAGTTTTTGTGGGAGTAAGGTTCACTTGCATCTAAGCCTTTAAGAAATTTAAGCAAGTCACGGGCGACTAGTTTATCTGCCCCGTCCGCATCTTTTTCGGGGTATTTCAGAGCAGAAATCAGATTGCAACTAAAGGGGTAAACGTCCACCCCGGCTGTAAAGTATTGGGTGTTTAATCCCGAATCTAAAGCTAGAGATAATGTTGCTAAGATTGCTGCTAAGGTTCCCTTACCACCTCGTTGAGTACCAGCAATCGCAATTACTTGAGAACTCATCATGTCTTCTATTTGGAAACCACTTTTCGTTAAAACAGCGATGAGTGCATTAGCCCTATTTGCCAGAGGGAGATTAATTATAGTGTCTGGTGAAAGCCCATTAGCTGATGGCTGTAATTCTGTAGGTCTAGAAAATTCCGAAGCTTGGGGACTGTGATGAATATCTACAGTTGGTGATTGAAACTGTTTGATATCTACGGTCGGTGGTAACTGAGTTTGAGCCTGTGCAATAGCATTTATCTCAGACCGATTCAGCCGGCTGTCAATCGTCACATCTTGTAAATGGAGAGCCATACTTTGATAAGTCGGTAGCTGACGACCCTTAAGCTTGCCAAACCAGCCAAACATCCAGCGATAAGCATAAAAGCGTTTTCCTGGTTCAACTTGCGTTAAATACTGCCCAATATTTTCAAACTCAGCATGAAGAAAGGCGTACTCTTCTGCTGATTGTCGCTCTAGAAATTTAACAGTATTAGCAAGATGATCCGCTTGATAATTGCTCCGAGTATCATAGTCACCAGCACGAGAGATCGCGTCTACAAAGTTGCCACGTACAAATGGTATTGGTGCAATTTCTTTAGTGCGATTCGAGTGTTCGACAACAAACCATAACCAAGCTGCACCACCAATTAAACCACCAACTATAGCCAAAGGATTGACCGCATAACATACCGCTCCTATCCCAGAAGCCAGTAAGCCAAGTACACGGGTCATGTCTGCTTCATTCTCAGCCGACCGCGCCATTTCAAATAATTGGTCTTTGCGCTCTTGCAACCATTCAGAAACATTTCCTGCTTCCAGATGGGATAAGGCAGGATAAGAATCGCGTAAGTGTTCCGTTTCCTTAGTTGTAATTTTTGGGATATTATTGCTTTGCATAAAACAAATGCCTCGTTGAGTTAAGAAGCCGCTCAATGTAGAGATTTATTGAGCGGCGCTCACTTTAATCTTTGGTCAACCGCCAGATGGCAAAGCCAATTTCACCCGCCATCATTGTGCCGATGTTAAATAAAATGCAGGCCAAAATCATGAATGGGGCTGTAAATTCAAATGGGTTACGAGCTGCAAAAGTGGTGACAATATCGAACGCCCAAACCGCAATCACAACTAGCCCTGCGCTAGAGCGATCGCGTGTACCTGCGGTTTTGTAATCCGCCCAGAGTTGGCCTACCAAGTCAATCTTGCCACTGGGCTTGGTTTCAAGTTCATAAACCATGTGATCTTGAAGTTCCCGCCTAGCTGAATCTGGGTTTTTACCGCGTAGGGCATGGGCTTCAATTACTTGCACACCTACCGAAACCATAAATGCCAGGTAAAAGAGAGGGTTGAACGCTGCAAACGGCACATTTAGCCAATTCCAAGCCGGCTCAAACCAAGGGCAAACAGGGGGCCCAGTAAAGATTAATTGCCAAGTTGAATCAGCACTAATTATGGAACCACCGATAAATAGAATCCCACCTACTAACGCACGACCCGCACCACCGTTAGCAACAAACTGATTGACAATCGCGGCGGCTGCCCTAATGGGTAAACCAACAATCATCACAACAGCCTTGGCGCAAAAATCTATGATTTCACCAAGCGTTCGCTTTTTACCTTTAGGTTTACCATCGCTGTTACCAGTGCTATTACTTTCTGCACTTGATGAACCTAACGCCATTACTTCCTCCTTACTGGTTTGATATTTTGAACGCTTTTACAGATTTCTTTGGCTTTGTATTTCCATTTCCAAATCCCTTCTTCAATTCGCCCAATACACCTACCCGTTGCGTCAAAAACATCAACAATCTCGTCATCTTGATAAAGGGTTGGGTCTGGTCTGGGATTGCGTTTACTGCTGTCAAAATAATTCGTGATTCTTAGAGAACGAGTTGTGGGCATGACTCCCGCCTCGTATAAGGCATCGCTGGTTTTTGCCCGTTCTTCTATGCGCTGACGTTCTAATCCTTCGATGGCTTTTAATCTTTCGGCTTCTGCATAAGCCCCCAACTTGGGAATTAAGGGAATGAAGAAAGGCAAGAAGCAGACCCCAACACCAGCCAAGGCTAAATACAATTGCTTCTTGTACATCTCACTGTGCCATCGCGGTAATCAGTGCAAACTTCTCCCATTGCTTTAACTCATGCAGTCGTTTCAATACTGACTCCGCTTCATTGCTAGGAGGGTTAGAAGATTCACACTCTACCCATGCTTCATGAGCGATTTTTGCAATTAACCAGAGTGTGTCTGATTCGCTCATCTTCTCTAGTCCTTCGCCCCATGTCTCACACATATCTTTAATCAGTGCATTGTCGTGAGAGAGGGAGTAATATCCTACTGGGTGCGCCATTTTGGTATCCTTGAATGTGTGTACTGATTTCATCCCTGATCTAAGTCACAACTGGACGAACGCTTTTCTTCTCCGGTCAAGCGTTCGCTCAATTAGTCCTCATCAAAACTGTGAGCGAGTTGTACTTTTTCAATGCCATCTAAAACTTCAGAAAGTGATTGAATGGCATCATTCAAAACCAAGTCGTTTGATGTAGTAAAATGCTCTGATGTTTGCAGTCTCCTATATTCGGGAGTAGCTTGAATCAACCTTAAAGTTTGTTCACATCCAGCCAGAATGATTACTATTTCTTCTGTGCTAACAATACTGTTCATCATATTATTCACCTCTTATCGCCTCCAAATCTCCTAAGTTGATTTGATGATTGTTATTGACAGAGAATCTTTCATTTACTACTTTCTCTAGAGCTTTTCTCAGCCAGTAAGCGGGGGTTGTACCATCCATTTCTGCAAGCATTCTGATGGCTGGAGTCAAGTCTTGAGGAACGTTGTAATTAAGCCGCTTGGTTAACATCGGTCGTTTCTCCTAAGTAAAGTTTTTTCATTTCTGATAAAGCAACGGTTCCCGGATTTTCGGGAATCAACAAATTACTTTCTGGAATACAAGATTTGAGTAATCTTTCTTTGATCAACATCTGCACGGGCGCGATCGCAAACGCACCGCCACACAAAGTTACTTTGCTGCGTCTGGCTTTCACGGAGACATCATCTAGGGCATAAGCCAAGGGAGAATCTTTCATCCATGAATGAATCGCGTTCTCTAACTCACTCCCAATGTCTTCGCCATCAGGTGCAATCGCACTTATGCCGTTATCACCAACGGTTGCAGTTTCTAAAATCTCGCGCAGTTGGGAGGGGCGAATCATTTTAGAAGAATCGGTATTGCTCAATGCTCTGGAGAATTCTTTGATTAGTGTGGCAACGCCACCGCCACCATTGGGACTACAAGTTACCCGTTTTGGTAATTTGCCGAGATTGCTGTATTCGCTGATTGTGGCTGTACCATATCCAATATCAAAAGTATGGAACTGTTTATCGTCAAAGCGTTCGCTTGCCCAAAGTGATGCGCCATATCCCTCTGGAAATCCCAGAAAGCCAAGTTTAGAGAAGCACAGACGGTATCTAACACCATCTACCGCTATCCACTTGCATTGTTCAATGGCTTTTTTTAGTTCTAATGGGGAAGCTAGCGAAAGCGTTGATAAACGAATGTGCAAGGTTCTACGCTTGTTGCTTGTACCCGTGGACAACTCAAGCAGATTTGGCAGAGATGCAATCGCGCCTAATGCAAGGATTGGGAAGTAGTGTACTTTGTGATTCTCGGAATCACTCATTGCTATATATTCCTTACCTTGCAGTCTGGCGGAGCTACCAACGACCCAATGCTCTACAACATCTTTGTTGTTTTCATCTTTGCCTCGGCTTAGGCTGAAAGCTCCTAATTCTCCAAAGGGTACTGATGGCACACAACACACCAAAGATTCGGTCTTCATGACTGGTGTTGTGCCAGTTTCGTTATTAACGAAAGCCTGATATTTAATACTGGAGCGTCCAGCATCTAGCATCAAATGAATTACCTTTTTTGATGGCATTGATGCTTTCTCTGTTATAGTTTCAGCCTCGTTTGTGTTAGGTGCATTCGCGCTTATAGATGTTGGTTGTTTTTTAGGTCTTGACATATCGTTTTACCCTCAACTTTTTATCGTCACTGTCACAAGGAAAGGTAGTCATCATCAACTAACGTTTCATGTTTCATGTTTCATGTTTCTAGCGAGTGAAAGTATCGTTTCACGGTTGTTGTGAGGCTGAAACATTGATGCAACCGTTGAAACTGTTTCATGAAGCATTCTGTGAAACACTACTGAGTATCTTGGCTCCCCCTTGTGGGAGCCTGTGACAGCATCGAGTTTTGCAAAATCTGAAGTAAAAGGAAGTTAACGACTTCTGCATGATCATTAATGCCTAATTCCTGCGCTTTATTGCTGATAAATGGGTGTAAGGATTGCCTGATTGTTACTCGCATAAATTCTCCTCAAAATAATTTGCAGGCTAAAGTCGCCAAGAATACGTGTATCTTGCCTGCCGTTGGCGTTTCTGCCTTCTCTGCTTTTGCGTGGTAGCTAATTAAGTAACTCTGCCGTTTCAACCATCTGATACAGGCTTCGTCAAACCGTGGCATTTATGCCATAGCCACACTATAACACCAAATTACTCTATTACGCTATAACTCTAGTACGCAAAAATGAAAATTACTGATTATAAGTGGATAATCTAAAAGTAGAGTTTATGAGTAATTGCGTAATTGTGGGTAGACCTAAAGGGGATAAACCAGATGAAGTGGCACATCTTAGAGCAAGGATGCCAAAGGATATGCACACAGAATTTAAGCTGTGGTGCGTTAAAAATAATCGGACGATGGACACCGTGATCTGTGAGCTAGTCCAGGAATTTTTGGATAAGCAGCATTCACAAGGATAATTGCGTACTAGCGTATTAGGTGTAGAATTGCTTTCAAAGGCTATAGATAAAAACAGGTATGTTGACTCAAACAGCAACTCTAATGCCACTAAGTACATTTATCCCCGTTTTGACGGCTATCAGCGATCGCGATTGGGTACGGTTCAAGGAACTTGAAATCAGTTTTGCAAACGCTCACGGGGTCGAAACTTGGGCAGATGTTTTCAACTTCAGAATCATGCCCGCGCTAGAGCCAGAGGCTAAAAGATGGCTGTTAGTGACAAAATGCAGCCAAGGTATTAAGTCAGTCAAAATTTTAGATTAATGTCTTTTTGAAGCAGCATCAACAAATTGAATTATTCTTAGTCACACTAATACTATTAATATAGTGAGGTATTTGTTTGGTTTTTAATACTAGTTAAAAACTCATAAAAGGTTTGCTGTGTCTTGGCTTGAGGAAAATAGATAAATTGTTTTATTTTATAAAGTTGAGATATTTATTATTTTTTTGCCTGACATAATTTACTATTAAATAAGACTATACCCTTAGTTCATCTTTTCTAAGTGTCATGTCACCAGATATACATAAGAAAAGAATGCCTCCCCAAGACTCAACTTGCTTCAACAAGTTGTTTAACAGTCCTAGAAGACACCCAGTCATTTTTATCTCTATTAAATTTCTTTATAACCTAATGTTATCAGTTCCTAGTACTTCTTACAACTTCCTACAACAGGTTATAGAGAAATTTGATTAAAAATTTGGTGAATCTTCGGGGGAGGTAAAGCCCACACAATTTACCTCACAAGGATTTCACAATGGTAGCCCAATTAACAGGACAAGAGGCCGTTGGCGGCTGCGTTATGCCAGGGGCGTTCGCCTCCTTCGACATCCGAAATTTTCAAGATCAGCTAGAACCAGCCAAAGAAAAAGGCAAGTACATCTGCCCCGTTTGCGGGGGGCACAACTTATCTATCGTCCCAGAAACCGGGAAGTACAGATGCTTCAATAATTGTGAGTGCAAGGACATCCGAGAGGCAATCAAACCTTGGGATGAAGTGCTGACAGAGCGACAAAAAACTAATTTCAGTGCAGCACCCAACAAAAACCCAATCAGAGTTAAGAAGGTCAAGCCCAACCCAACCCCAATTCCAGATGGCGAATTAGGTTTGGTAATGTTGACCGAGCCAGCGACCAATATTCCCCAACCTCAAAGATTAAAGAGTAAGCGAAAGGGCATCCCCGGAAACGCAACCGAAACAACCTATCAATACTCCTCAACCCAATGGATTGACCGTTACGAATGGGCAGACACCAGTAAAGAGAAAGGTTATGACAAGAGTTTTCGGCAATGGCATAGACTCCCCGACGGCACACCAGAAATGAAGAAGGGTGATCAACCTTGGGGGGCATATCGCATTGATGAAGCGCTAGCCTGTGCTAAATCTGTGAATGTAACCCCGGCGCTACTCCAGCATGAAGGTGAGGGATGCGTAGAAGTTGGTCGCGCACATGGGATTGCTGGGATTACGTTTCAGGGCAGTGGATGGGATACGAAAACCATCACCCCAGAATACCAACGTGTTAAAGATTCAGGCATAGGATTAATCGTTTTTCTGCACGATGCTGACGACACTGGCTTAAAGAAACTCCAGACCTGCCAGGACTGTGCAGCCGAGGTGGGGATTGCATTTATTGGAATCAACCCTCACGACATCTGCCCCGATTTACCATATAAATCAAGTGACATCAAAGAAATCTTGGGGCAGATGGAAGTACCAGAATTTATCCGCAGGTTAGAGCAGGAGATCCACGCGGCTGTGGCAGAGCGTGAGCAACTGGCAAAGCTGCAAAATTTTGATGATCCTTTAAATGATCTTGATCCAGTTGTCAGTTTCATTCAAATTGCTTTCAAAACTCTCTATGGGGATAAGAGTTGGATTTGTGCTGCGGATAGGCTTTACTGGCATACTGGCAACCACTATAAACACTCTCCCGACGACACAGAGCGTAGACGGATAACTAATTTTTGTAATTCATTTGCAGTTGAAAATGAGCAAGGTAAAAAATCCTATCCTTACGCTTCACCCAGTTCAGTTAAGAAGGTTCTAGAGTGGGCAAAAATGCGAACGGGAATTGAGGCAGAATTACTCAATCCACCAGGGATTAATTGCACTAATGGGATAGTTAGACCTGTTTGGATAGGTAGTAAAGTTATTCCACGGCTAGACCCTCATACCCCCGAAGATTACTTTATTTATGAACCATTAATTGAATACAATCCAAACGCTGATACTACAGATTGCGACCGCTTACTTGAGTGTTTGGACAAACCGCAACGAGAAATTCTTTTGAGGAATTTAGCTGCATCAATTGACCTTCAAACTGTTAGGAAACTCAGAGGAAGAGAGGTAAAAGCAATTCTAGCAGTTGGGCTTGGGTCTAACGGTAAAGATGCTCTGCGCGAGTGCGTATCAATCATTTACGGCGAAAATGGACTAACTTCTGTCTCTTTAGCAGACTTCCAATTGTATGACGAAGGCAGGAAGTTTAATCTAGCTCCGTTGATGCACAGCCGAGTGAATTGGGCATCAGAAAACCCACAAACGTCGAGAATCGACAAGATTCAAAGCTTAAAATTATTTGTCACTGGTAACAAGTTGCATTGTGAACGGAAGGGTAAAGACCACATCGAATTTACCCCTGAAGCCATAGGTCTTTTTAACTTAAATGAAACGCCAGCACTCCAAGGAGTAATGAAAGCAATTCAAGACAGGATTGCAGTTTTAGAGTTCAAGAAAACCTTTGAAAAAAATCCAGATCCTAACAACCCAAATGAATTACTAGCTGATCCCCGCTTTGCTTACGACAAGGAATTTATCAGAACGAAAGTAGCCCCAGCATTTCTAAATAAAATGTTGAAAGCACTAAACGACCTTATAGAAGAAGGCATTGATTACGAATGTACAACTGATGCTTTCTACAACCTTCAGAAAGAAAATAATCACCTATTTGACTTCATAGAAGCCGCAAACATAGGCTATGTCCCTGATAAGGAAATGACTGCAAAAGAGTTATGGGTAAGACTGGAACATTACTACACTCAAACTGGCACATTAACTATAGATTCCGATAACAACCGCAGAACGTGGAGCGAACAGGTTAGACCCAGTGACAAAAACGTAAAGGGCATTAACCAAGTCATTGCTCGAATCGCTCAACTCTTCCCCAAGGCTGTCAAGGGAACTAGGTACTGTGACATTGCTAAAAGAAACATCCCAGTACTCAAAGGCATTGGCATTTTGGAAGTTACCCGCACCACATTAGACTCAACCCGCACCACTTCCGCACCACTTCCCGCACCAGAAACCTCGCAAAATCAGGACTTCCGCACCACCCGCACCACTTTTTCAGATTCCCAGGAAAAAAACATTGAAGAGTCAGAAATGAAAATTCAATCGCTTCCTATCCCAATGGAAAAAGAAGAATATGCCACCTCAACTGGTGCGGGTGATGCGGAACCCTTGCTAGATATGGAAAACTGCTGCGGGGAGTCTTGCGGAACTGGCGCGGATCAACTAGAAAGTGGTGCGGGTATGCCAACTGAGGATCAGGCAGCGATCGCCGTGCCAATTGCATCCGATACTGTTTTGGTAAAAGCTGAGTCTGAGTTCTTATACTCACTGTTGCAGATTGAAAAAGACGGCGGGGACATCGCAGGGTTTGTTGGTTGCCAAGTAGAAGTGCGATCGCTTAGTGGTGCGGTCAAGTTCGCAGGTGAGATGATTAACTACGATTCCAAGAATGGAATTGTGACTGTGGCCACCGAGCAAGGGAACCGAGATGCAATTTTATGCGAGACGTTTGTAATTGACTAAGGAATGCAACTGGCCATCGCTACTGTCGTGACTGCGCTTAATCGAAAGCACTTCTAAATTAGGTTGCTCCATGTCCTGTATTCCTACCGAATTATAGGAGATTCTGAGTAAGCCATCGTGTTGATTGATACCAAATTTCAATGACTGTCAAAATATGCCGTAAACCACCCCTAGTACCCCTCTACTGTACCAAATGACAGTCGTTTGACAGTCATTGTCCAAAAACCCGATGACTGTCAAACGACTGTCGTTATACCCCCTAAAGGTGCTTTTGGGCGTATTTTCGCACCAGGCAGTAAGCGCGATTTCTCCCCCAAAAGTGGATTTCAGGGTTTTGTAGAAGTGATACCATACTCACTATGGTTTCATGCCCTGCGGGTGGCTGCGCCATCTCTCGCTGCGCTCATGACATGAAACCGCCGTTCGCTTGGAGGGTTTTTTCGTACTACAAAAATACTGCATTTGTAGCATAAATCTGTTATGTCGCCACTAACAATTCTCAGAATTGAGAAACTAAAAACATTCGGCAACGTTGCCGGAAGTGATGACCATGTTACCAGGAATAGAGAAACACCCAACGCAGATCCAACGCTCATAGAATCTCCGGTTAATTGGGGGAGAAGACGAACGCGCACTCGAAGAGATAGTTAAAGAAAAAATCTCCACGCTCAAGCATCGCCCTCGGCATGATGCAGTCTTATGCACCGAAATGTTTCTCTCGGCATCGCCATCATGGGGTTATATCTGTTGTGTGGCCCCCTGAATAAATAAGTATTTGCAATAGTCGAGTCAGCCCTGACTGGCGCTCACGTCAAATTAAGGTTTTGGGGCGGTTAGGCGGTCAAATTGACATT
>NZ_JADEXU010000105.1 GCF_015206895.1 Nostoc sp. LEGE 12450
TCCTCATTCCCTATTCCCAAAAATAATTTCTTATGGTATGATAGTAAACTGATGCGGATATGGCGGAATTGGCAGACGCGCTAGATTTAGGTTCTAGTTCCGAAAGGAGTGAAGGTTCAAGTCCTTTTATCCGCATTTTTAATAAATTGAATTGCCTTATCTAGGCTGGTAGTTATACTGTGCAGTGACTAACTTTTTTGTTGGTGACAGATTATTGTCATTGAGACAAACACCTTAATCACGCCATAAATGAAATATAAATCATCATTTTTAATTGGTATCTGCCTAGTTTTGCTTTTCAACTTAAGTATTTTCTAATATTTCCTCAGCACAAATTACAGATCCCATTCCTGATTTTCCCGTGAAACAAAATTATTGATAGCGCAGATATATATCATCGAAAGTTCTCACCATGACGTAGTTATAGAATGGAAAACTACTAATCCTGCTGCTAATACTTTTTCTGGAACTTTTCGAGAAATTCTGCTGTTCAGGCTTTTGCAGCATCTACCGAGGTATGAACAGTGAAATAAGACATACTATTATCTCTGTTCATGAAATTAAAACATATAAAAAAATCAATTTATTATTATAAATAAACCAGTATTATTACTGAGGTCAAATTGAAGTTACTCGATACAAAGTGGCTTCATCTAGCATTTATCTCCTTCAAAAATAGAGCTTACTTCAGTGTAAATACATAAATTCAAATATATCACTATCTACAAAATCAGTATTATTCCTGTGGTCAGATAGGGGTTACTCAATGGAAAGTGGCTTCATCTAGTCTTGACATTTTTATGTCTTATTTTCGCCAGATGTTTATCAATCTCAGTAACAGTAAGTAAATTAATAACGATTTATGAATTTACTAAGATTTACTCATCTGAAAATAACGCTACTTTCGTTGAGTTTTACCACAAACCTATATATAAACTGATGTACTTAAAAATACAAAAGTTTAATGTTTTTTACCTGATTTCAATTGTGGAATAACTCTATACGAATTTAGCATTACACGTATCGAATTTAGCTGAAGTAAAAGCAAAATGAGCACAACTCCTATAGGTAGCTACAGGTTGTTCCAGAAACTACATCCACTATCTCTGTTGGCACAATTAACCAGTCGGCGTGCTACAGGGTGCTTAAGCATATTTACTGGAATAGTTTCTTGGTCAATTTATCTAGAGGACGGTAAACTTACTTATGCCTCCTATTCAGATAAACTGTTTGAGCGGCTTGACAGTCACTTACGACGCTTAAGCCAGCAGATTCCTGCTCTCAACAGCGCCACTCGCGTGCAAATGCGGCTGATGTTTGAGACGAAGAATGAACATCAATCAATACCCAATGCGGATTACCAAGCTATTTGTTGGTTAGTCAATCAGGATTATATTACTACTGTGCAAGCAGCAAGCCTGATAGACGAATTGGCAAAAGAAGTACTGGAATCATTCCTGTGTTTAAAAGAAGGTAGCTATGAATTCAGCCCGGAAAGCTCTTTGGATGAACTACCAAAGTTCTGTCGCCTGGATTTGCGGTTACTTGTTGAACACTGTCAAAGACAGTTAAGAAATCGGCAAAATATCCAGTCATCAATTCCTTCTGGTGCAGGTTCCCAAGTTTTATCTAAAATACAACCATCTCAAATTCAGCCACAACTACAAATAAAACTTGGGCAAAATTTGCCGATACCAATCAATTTTGATATTCCTGAAAATAATAAAACTAATCAGCTACCTGCTGGCAAAAAACTATATACAATTGCCTGCATTGATGATAGCCAAACAGTTTTAAATTCTATTAAACACTTTCTGGATGAAAATACATTTTCTGTTGTCATGATCAACGATCCGGTAAAGGCTTTAATGCAAATTTTACGGAGTAAGCCTGATCTGATTTTACTAGATGTTGAAATGCCGAGTTTAGATGGTTATGAGCTATGTTCCTTATTACGGAAACATTCAGCTTTTAAACATACACCTATAATTATGGTGACTGGTCGAACAGGATTTATCGACAGAGCAAAGGCGAAAATGGTCAGATCATCAGGATATTTGACTAAGCCTTTTACACAATCAGAATTGCTAAAAATGGTTTTTAAACATCTTGGTTAATTTTAATAGCAACCAATAACTATAACCAAATTTAATCGCCTTAAGCTATTTTTTAGGAGATTTATATAGTGAGTCTGACTTTACTTGGCACAATTCTGATTGTAGAAGATTCTCCCAGTGAATTGGAACTAATGAGCCATTATCTCAAAGAGAGTGGTTACAACGTAATTAAAGCAAGTGGTGCAAAAGAGGGTTTAGAAAAAGCTGTGTTAGAAAAACCAGATGCGATCGTTACTGATGTAGTAATGCCAGAAATGAGCGGATTTGAATTGTGTCGTTCTCTGAGAAGAAATCCGATTACTGCAAAAGTGCCGATTGTGATTTGTAGTTCTAAAAACCAAGAAATTGACCGTTTATGGGCAATGAGACAAGGTGCAGATGCCTACATAACTAAACCTTATACCCGCGAACATCTCCTACGTACTATTAAATCAGTGGTAATTTGAATCAATGACTACTACAAACATTACACTTCCTTTAAAACCAACTCAAAATAATTTAGCAGACAGTTATCTAAAGTTTCAGCTAAATCAGCAGACTGCTGCTGTTTTATCAATGAAGCATACGCAAGAAGCAATTCTTGTACCTATTGAATCTGTAACTTCAATGCCTAATATGCCTACCTGCATATTAGGATTAATGAATTGGCGGAGTCGGATAATTTGGGTAGTTGATTTACCAAGAATGCTCAATTTAGAATCTCTCGATTATCGACTGCGGCAATACAGTACGATCGTTATCCAAGTTGAATCATTAGTGCTAGGTTTAGTTGTGCAAGAAATCAAAGGTACAACTAAGTTCATTGCTGATGAGATTCATTCTCCTATAGGACAAGTGGCATCCAGTTTAGTTCCTTATTTATGTGGCTGCGTTGTCCAACAAGAAGAAATATTGCTGGTATTAGATGCACAGGCAATTGGGCAGTCTTCTATTCTCCGCGGTGATTAAAATGTACTACTAAAAAGGATTTTTAGTGTTCTTATTCACATAGTTAGGAGAACTACTTTTATGTTTAATAAAACCAACACAAATCAAGGTAGCAGCGCTCAAAATAGAGCATCGCTGATTTCATCCCAAAAAATAACTGGTGGTGTCATAAAACTACCAACGAAGAATACTAGCGGAACGGCTAATAATTCTTCGTTAAATCAAGCTTTTGCCTTTTTTACAAAACTTGGATTGGCTAAGAAGGCGACTATTTTAGCGATCGCAATCGGTACAATACCAGTATTGGGCATTGGTGCGATCGCTTTTACTTTTGCCAACAAGTCCATTACTAAGCAAATTACTCAATCTCAACAAGCTGAAGCAACTGGTTTAAGTGATAAAATTAACCGCTTCATGTTGGGTCGCTACGGAGATATTCAGGTAATCTCAAGTTTGCCTTTTTTGACAAGTTCCCAAGGTAGTACCAGCAATTCACAAAAACAAGCAGTTTTAGATCGAATTGTCGAAGCTTACAAAGCTTATGACAGCGTGGCTGTTTTTGATCGTCAAGGTAACTTGATTGTCCAATCTACAGGCGAATCTCTAGACAATCAAAAAGACCTTACCTACTTTCAAGACGCTTTACAAAAAGATACTCCTATCATCAGTAAACCGGAAGCAGTAAAGAATACTGGTGTAGTGAGTATTTATATAGCTGCACCTGTGAAAGAGAAAAGGACAGGCCAAACCATTGGCGTAGTAAGAGCGCGGCTGCCTGTAACATCTTTACAAGAAGTCATCAAAAATTACGTAGCTAATGGACAACAATACCAGTTGCTTGATGCTTCAGGAACAGTTTTCTTGAGTCCCCAAAAGGGATTATTGGGGAAAGAGGCAAAGGGAGAGTATGCTAATTTACCTAAACTGCTGGTAGCAAACAAAGTAGATAGTTTTATAGATGTTCCTAAAACTGACAAAAAACAAAAATTAGTCAGCTACGTACCAGCCACCAAGCTAGATGGCTTACCTGATTTAAACTGGCAAGTACTTTTGTCCACAGACACTACAACTATATTTGAGCCGCAAAGACAATTGTTGTGGACTATAGCCGTCGGTACAGCACTGACAGCATTGATTGTGGGTGCGATCGCATCTTGGTTAGCTAAACTTACTACACTGCCCATTCTCAATGCAACTGCGGCATTAACAAAACTTGGTCAAGGTAAATTCAATACCCGTGTGGAAATCGAAAGAGAAGACGAATTAGGGATATTGAGTGCAAATATCAACCTGATGGCCGAACAATTGCAGGTCTTAGTTAAAGAACAGGAAGTAGACGTTGAAGGGGCAAAATTACTAGCAGATATTACCTTACGAATTCGGAAAAGTCTGAAAACTGAAGATATTTATCACGCAGCAGTGAAAGAAGTTCGCCAAGTTATAAAAACAGACCGGGTAATAATTTATAGTCTAAATTCAGATAATCGGGATGGCGTTGTTGTTGCGGAATCGGTAACTGGTAATTGGCCAGAAATGCTCGGAGTGAAAATCGACGATCCTTATTTTCGGGAACGTTATATAGAAACCGAACGCGATGGACAGGTGCAAGCAGTTGCAAATATTCATCAAGACCAAAGCCTGAAAAATGCCAGCAGTTACATTCAACTATTAGAAAAATTTGCCGTCAAAGGTAATTTAGTTGTACCAATTCTTGCTCAAGAAAAACTTTTAGGCTTATTAATTGCTCATCATTGTGACGAAACTGTTCGTGTTTGGCAACAGCCGGAAATTGACTTATTTCAACAGATAGCAATTCAAGTTGGCTATGCCTTAGAACAAGCCAAGTTATTAGAGGAGATAGAACAAGTTAGGAATATTGGAATCACCGATTCTGACGACGAACGGCATCAAAAAGAAACACTGCAACAACAACTTTTAGAACTACTCAACGACGTAGAAGGTGCAGCCAGAGGCGACTTGACAGTACGTGCAGACGTGACGGCTGGAGAAATCGGCACTGTTGCCGACTTTTTCAACTCAATTGTCGAAAGTCTCCGCGATATTGTTACCCAAGTTCAAAAAGCTGCCACCCACGTTAATACTGCCATTGGCTCTAACGAAGGAGCAATGCGCCACCTAGCAGAAGAAGCACTTACGCAAGCTGCCGAAATCAACCGCACCCTAGATGCTGTTGACCAAATGACCCAATCCATGAAAGCGGTAGCCGAAAGCGCCGAAAAAGCTGCTTTCGTTGCCAATCATGCCGCTAACACTGCTACTAAGAGTGGACACGCGATGGATTTAACAGTACAAAATATCCTGTCTTTACGGGAAACCGTGGGTGAAACTGCTAAGAAAGTAAAACGTTTGGGAGAATCTTCGCAACAAATTTCCCGTGTAGTTTCCTTGATTAACCAAATCGCCATTCAAACTAACTTACTAGCCATTAACGCCGGCATTGAAGCGGCGCGTGCAGGTGAAGAAGGTCAAGGTTTTGCCGTAGTTGCTGAAGAAGTCGGCGAATTAGCAGTCAGGAGTGCCGCAGCAACCCAAGAAATTGAACAAATTGTTGAAAATATTCAACGAGAAACCAGTGAAGTGGTTCAGGCGATGGAAATAGGCACTACCCAAGTGGTAGAAGGGACTCTAATTGTGGAGGAGGCTAAACAAAGCCTGAGTGAAATTTTGGATGTATCGCGTCAAATTGACTCCTTAGTACAGTCAATTTCCACTGCAACGGCATCTCAAGTTGAAACATCACAAAGTGTTAGCCAATTGATGAAAGATATTGCTGCCATATCACAACGTACCAGCGATTCTTCTCGTCAAGTCTCTGAATCTCTACAACAAACGGTGGAGATTTCTCAACAGTTACAAGAGACTGTTGAGGCTTTCAAAGTTAGTTAAGTTTGTCATTTGTCCGTTGTCCGTTGTCATTTGTCCGTTGTCCGTTGTCATTTGTCCGTTGTCATTTTACTAATGACCAATGACCAATGACCAATGACCAATGACCAATGACCAATGACTAATGACCAATGACTAATGACCAATAACTAAGGACAAAAACCATGTTACAAGACAAAGAATTAGAAATCCAGATGCAGTTTCTGGAAGAAGCAACTGATTACTTAAATACCTTAGAAGGGGTATTGCTAGAAATTGATACTACTAACCGCATTGATTTAGAGAAAATCAATGCTGCACTTCGAGCCGCTCATTCCATTAAAGGTGGGGCGGGGATGATGGGATTTAAATCGCTAAGTCATTTATCTCACCGTTTAGAAGATTCTTTTAAAGTTTTAAAAACTAAAAAAAATTCTCTAGAAATTGACACCCAGTTGCAAAGTTTATTGCTATCTGGAGTTGATTGGCTGCGTCAGATTGTCGAATTGCTGGCAGAAGGAAATGTTGTTGAAGATGCGTGGTTAGCAACCTTTTGTTATCCAGTTTTTGATGAGTTACACGATCGCTTAGGCGACCCCACCCCGGAGGATGCCTCATCCATGCTATCCCCGGAGGATGGACAAGACGTTATCCCCTTGCTATTTGCCACAGAAGTAGAAGAGTGTTTGCAGCGTTTGGAATCTATCTTGGCAGATAGCGAACAGCCCGGATTACATGAAGAAATTGTCATCATGGCAGCGGAATTGGGCGGTTTGGGTGAAATGCTCCAATTGGCAGCTTTTACCAAGCTTTGTGAGTCAGTAACGCAGCAATTGGAAACGGTTAGCAGTTCGCGCATTCCCGAAATTGCCCAATTAGCATTGCAAGCATGGCGGCGATCGCAAGCTTTGGTGCTGACAAATCAACTAGATAACTTACCTACAGAACTGGATTTTGCTAGTTCTACGCAATTACCCCTACTATTACCAGCAGCAGAAGTAATACCACAGCTTCCCATCGCACACATAGATATTGCCCTGCCAGAAGCAGTGCCAACACCTGTTTGGCAGCCAGAAAATACTAGAGAAAATTGGACTAATGATGAAGCGTTGGCGCATCCTGGCGCAGGTATCGCTGCTAATTTTACATTTGTAGATGCAGAATTTGCAGATGATGTTAACTCTATCAATGTTACAGAACAAAATCCCATATTTGCTAGAGAAAATAATCCTGCCGATGCTAAATCTAGCGAAGGAAAAGCAGAGTCAAATGGCGTTGTTAAAGATCGGGAAATTCATGAAAATAGCGTTCGAGTTCCCAGTAAACAACTAGAGCAAATTAATGATTTATTTGGCGAACTGATTGTTCAGCGAAATGGCTTAAACTCGCAACTAGAAAGATTACGCAAACTCGTTCGGAACCTGAACCAACGAGTACAAGTTCTCGACCGAGAAAACCAAGATTTGCGTATAGCTTATGACAAAATTTCTACTCAAGCTACTGGGTTACGGGTACAAGCTGAAAATGGCCAGCAAACACAAGGCACAGACAGAGAATTTGATGCTTTAGAAATGGATCGCTATAACGATTTAAACCTGCGATCGCAGGAAGTTATGGAAACCATTGTTCAAGTACAGGAAGTTACAACTGATGTGCAACTCAGTGTAGATGATACAGACCAAATCGCTCGTAAAATCAACAAAACATCCAAACAGTTACAAACAAAGTTAAATCACATCCGAATGCGGCCACTGTCCGATTTGACCGAACGTTTTCCTAGAGCCTTGCGCGATTTAAATGTAGAGTATGGGAAAAATGTTCAGTTAAAAATTGAAGGCGGCAATACTTTAATTGAACGCAGCATTTTAGAAACATTAAACGAACCTTTAATGCATCTCTTAAGGAATGCTTTCGATCATGGGATCGAAGACTCTGGCACTCGTCGCCTTTTAGGTAAACCAGAACAAGGATTGATTGAAATTACAGCTAGTCACCGCAGTAATCGCACCCTGATTACCATCCGAGATGATGGTTGGGGCATTTCTCTAGAGAAAATTCGCACCCGCGCTTTAGCGATGGGATTGGATGCTTCTTTACTCGCTAATGCTAGTGATGAAGAACTATTATCACTAATTTTTGAACCAGGTTTTACCACCTCCGAGCAAGTTACAGCATTATCTGGTCGCGGTGTCGGTATGGATGTAGTTCGTAACAATCTCAAACTAATTCGAGGAGATGTGAAAGTTGATACGGAGCCAGGAGTTGGTACTACCTTCACCCTATCAGTACCATTTACACTTTCTGTTGCGCGAGTTCTGCTGGTAGAAATCAACAAAATGCTGTTGGCATTTCCCACAGATGTCATTTCAGAAATATTCTTACTCCAACACGAGAGAGTTTTCCAAATGGCAGGTAGCGAAGTTCTAAATTGGCAAGGAACCATGCTGCCACTGATTCGCCTAACTCCTTATTTAGAGTTTAATTGTCTGCGCTATGATACTTCAGAATTAGAGACTCCGGCAGCAATTAATGCTAACAGTGTATTAGTAGTCAAAGGGAATAATCAGCCAGTAGCAATCCAAATAGACCGTTGCTGGGGTGAACAAGAAGTTGCTATTCGCCAAGTTGAGGGAAATATACCTTTACCGGAAGGCTTCAGCAACTGCACAATTCTCGGTGATGGTCGAGTAGTGCCACTAGTTAATGTCAATGAATTGCTCTATTGGATTGCTACAAATCGCCGGACTCCTAAAGGTATTCAATTACCATCAGCAAGATTAAAAACACCGTTTCTGATATTTGATGAAAACAAAATATCAGCAGCATCTGTTAAGCAGAAAGGTACAATTTTAATTGTAGATGACTCGATTAATGTCCGTCGTTTTTTAGCCCTGACTCTTGAAAAGGGAGGGTATCAAGTAGAGCAAGCTAAAGATGGTCAAGATGCTTTAGAAAAACTCCATAGTGGATTGAGAGTTGAGGCAGTAATTTGTGATATCGAAATGCCTCGTCTTGATGGTTATGGCTTTTTAGGTAAGGTAAATTCAGACGTTGATACAAAAAATATTCCAGTTGCAATGCTGACTTCTCGTAGCAGCAATAAACATCGGCAATTAGCTATGCAATTGGGGGCGCGGGCTTACTTTTCTAAACCTTATAACGAGCAAGAATTATTGCAAACACTAGAGGAAATAATTCGGAATGTGGGAGAAAAGGCAGCGTCTAATTAATAATTTATAATTATGTTTCAGATATAGCAGTCCTAAATTAGTCGTCAACAATAAGATCCCCGACTTCTTTGAGAAGTCGGGGATCTGAGTCTCTCGATTTTCACAACTCATTTAGGATTGCTATATTTTCGTAGCGTGTGTTACGCCAAAAGCTAACACTCTAGTACAACACGGCGTAAAGCAACCACCCATTTAAAATCAACGAAATGCATACGCCGTATTCATTTTAACTTCCGCCTTGTGCTAGCCTTGGCAATTAGAAATCGCGGCTACATAAACAAAATCCACCTTTCCTGCGGAACGCCAAGGGCAAACGTGGGTTAAAAATTTGACTTTTTCGTTAGTCCGCGTATAAAGAAGTAGTATGATTTAAGCGATCGCACTCTCCACAATCGACTCTCCGAAATAGGGTTAATTAACGATTTTTGCAATTAGCTACTTCCTGGCAACTAATAACCCAACTGGATAATTGCTACTAAATTGCATGATACTCTGAGTTATGTTGGCAATAATCGCCAAGCTTTTGCGTAATGGTATTTATCAAGCTTGAAGTAATTACTGACATAAACTTATCTGTAGTAAATTTATGGAACCTGTGACGCTGACGGCTGTTGTGACTGCGATCGCAACTACTACGCTTTTGACTAAACCACTAGAGAAAATCGGCGAAAACATTGGTGATGCTATATGGACGGCTCCTGGTAAGTTAATTGGATTACTCCGCCAGAAGAAGAAATCGCCATTACTCACCAATGCTGTAGAGGGAAATGAACCGCAGCGTTTAGATTATGGTCAAGCAGTGCTAGAACTGAAAACCGCAGCAGAGGCAGATCCAGAAATTGCTCAAGCAGTTGTAGAAGTGGAAGCAGCAGTCAACAACGACCAGTCTGAGACTGCTAAGGAAATTAAAAAATTAGTAGAAGAAATCAAGTCACAGCCATCAGTTGTCAATAACTTTGCGAAGTTAGCAGAAGAAATAAAAGCTGAGAAAGGTGCAATGGTTGCCCAACAAATCACAATAGGGCAACAGCACAATACTTACAACTGACCACAGTCGTCTCAAGGGGAGGATGGGACAAAGTTAACTCCCGATGACTGGCGTGAAATCTGCCGTGAAATTCTGGCAGAACGGCGAAAGCTGACTACAAATCCTCTGACATCAACTGAAGGACTAGCCCTCCAAGTTGATGATGTTTACGTACCACTAGGATTAGTTGAGCGCAAAAAACCATCCAAACCTCAAGGTGATATTTCTCCAGAACGGGGGTCAGAACTGTACAAAGAAACAGAAATCACCAAAACATTTGAGCATAATGTTTTTCTAGATGAAGCTCTCAAACAGAAAAACACGCCTAAAAGCCAAGGTAAGCGAATTGCAATTATTGGCGAACCAGGAGCAGGAAAAACAACACTATTACAGCAGATTGCTGATTGGGTATCTCGTGAGATTGACCAGTCGATTGTCATTTGGGTATCTTTAGCAGATTTGCGAGGTCAGAAACTAAAATCTTATCTGTTTGAAACTTGGTTGACTCAGGTAGCTGAGAAAATAGGTAAAGCTGAAGCCACTAAGCAACTGAAGGATGATTTTGTTGCTCTGTTTAATCAAAATAATGTCTGGCTGCTGTTAGATGGATTAGATGAAATGTCGACATTTAATCCTCTAACTGAAATTGCACGACAATTTCGTGAAGCAGGGTTAATTTCTCAAGCGCGAATCGTGTTGACCTGTCGGGTTAATTTGTGGGATGGCAGCATTAATGCACTTGATGATTTTGATACCTATCGCAGTTTAGATTTTTCTTATCCAGAACAGGTAGAAAGATTTATTCACAAATGGTTCGCTGCTATTCCTGAAACTGGAAAGCAGTTATGTACTGCGTTAAAAGAATCAGGTAAAGAACGGATTCAGGATTTAGTGAAAAATCCTTTGCGGTTGACGCTGCTGTGTTTAAATTGGCAATCGGGAGATGGTAAATTACCCGATACTCAAGCGGGACTCTATCAGCAATTTGTTGATGACTTCTACATGTGGAGAGAAGACGAGGCTACAACATCTGTCCAGCGTCAGGAACTCAATGTCAAATTGGGGGAATTAGCTAAAGAAGCAATAGACAAAGAAGCAACCCGTTTTCGCTTGCAGGAAGATTTTGTTAATTCCGTCTTTAAGGAAAAGAAAGATAAGGTGCTGCTCAAATTGGCACTAAATTGCGGCTGGCTGAACCGTATAGGAATAGATACAAATAGAAAACCTGTTTACGCTTTCTTTCATGCCTCATTTCAAGAGTACTTTGCTGCTAAAGCAATTGATGACTGGCATTTCTTTCTCAACCACGTTCCTAAAAATCCCACTCAAGGAACTTATCGCATCTTTGAACCGCAATGGAAGCAAACAATATTACTTTGGCTAGGACGAGAAGAAGAAAACCTCAAACAGCAAAAGCAAGACTTTATCGATGCTTTAGTTAGTTTTAAAGATGGATGTCGTAAATTTTATGAGTATCGTGCCTATTTTTTAGCCACCGCAGGCATTGCAGAATTTAGAGATTATTTGAAAGCAAATGAAATAATAGCGCAAATTGTCGAATGGACAATTGATAGTCTGGATTCAATCGAAGAGGAAGCTAAGTCAGCATTGCAACAAACAGATCGCACAAAAGCGATCACTGCCTTGGTGGAAGTGCTGCAATCAACTACTGTGGATGACTCTACCCGTGAACAGGCAGCATCAAGCTTAGGAAAAATCGACCCAGGCAATGAATTTGCGATCAAAGCCTTGGTGGAAGTGCTGCAATCAACTACTGTGGATGACTCTACCCGTGAACAGGCAGCATCAAGCTTAGAGAAAATCGGCACAGGCAATGAAATTGTGATCGCCGCCTTGGTGCGACTCCTGGAATTAACTACTGTGGATGACTCCACCCGTAGCCTGGCAGCATCAAGCTTAGGAAAAATCGACCCAGGCAATGAAATTGCGATCGCCGCCTTGATACAACTGCTGCAATCAACTACTGTAGATGACTCCACCCGTAAACAGGCAGCATCAAGCTTAGGAAAAATCGACCCAGGCAATGAATTTGCGATCAAAGCCTTGGTGCAACTGTTGCAATCAACTACTGTGGATGATTCTACCCGTAAACAGGCAGCAGATAGCTTAGAGGAAATCGGTACAGGCAATGAAATTGCGATCGCCGCCTTAGTGCAACTGCTGCAATCAACTACTGTGGATGACTCTACCCGTAGCCTGGCAGCAGATAGCTTAGGAAAAATCGACCCTGGCAATAAAATTGCGATCGCCACCTTGGTGCAACTGCTGCAATCAACTACTGTGGATGATTCTACCCGTAGCCTGGCAGCAGATAGCTTAGGAAAAATCGACCCTGGCAATAAAATTGCGATCGCCGCCTTGGTGCAACTGCTGCAATCAACTACTGTGGATGACTACACCCGTTGGCAAGCAGCAGATAGCTTAGGGGAAATCGGTACAGACAATGAATTTGCGATCACCGCCTTGGTGCAACTGCTGCAATCAACTAATCTGGATGACTACACCCGTAGCCTGGCAGTAGATAGCTTAGGAAAAATCGGTACAGGTAATGAATTTGCGATCGCCGCCTTGGTACAACTGCTGCAATCAACTACTGTGGATGACGACACCCGTAAACGGGCAACAGATAGCTTAGGGGAAATCGGTACAGGCAATGAAATTGCGATCGCTGCCTTGGTGCAACTGCTGCAATCAACTACTGTGGATGACGACACCCATTGGCGGGCAGCATCAAGCTTAGGGAAAATTGGCACAGGCAATGAAATTGCGATCACCGCCTTGGTGCAACTGCTGCAATCAACTACTGTGGATGACTCTACCCGTTGGCGGGCAGCAGATAGCTTAGGAAAAATCGACCCTGGTAATGAAATTGTGATCGCCGCCTTGGTGCAACTGCTGCAATCAACTAATCTGGATGACCGCATTCGTTGCCTGGCAGCATCAAGCTTAGGAAAAATCGACTCAGGCAATGAAATTGCGATCGCGGCCTTGGTGCAACTGCTGCAATCAACTACTGTGCATGACTCCACCCGTAGTTATGCAGCAGATAGCTTAAAGGAAATCGACCCAGGCAATGAAATTGCGAGCGCCGCCTTGGTGCAACTGCTGCAATCAACTGATTTCTTCACCTACTACAAGGCAGTATATAGCTTATATAAAATCGACCCAGGCAATGAAATTGCGATCGCAGCCTTGATGCAACTGCTGCAATCAACTACTGTGCATGACTCCACCCGTAAGGTGGTAGCATCTAGCTTAGGGAGAATTCTACAAGATAATCAGCATCGCATTGCGGTAGTCAAAGCTTTAAATGGTTATTGGCGATTTGATAAAATGTATTACGGTTTAGCCTGGAAATGTGCCCAGAATATGCCTTACCACGAATTCTATCAAGCTTGGCATCAGCATAATTTTGCTACTCGTGCCATGCGAAGCTTAAAGAAAATCCTCTTCACACGAATAATTTGAGTATTTTTGCAGTAGCTACGTTACAAATAAAGTTCCCGCGACGCAACAGCTTGTCAATTTGTTACCAAAACAGAAGCGGACGTTAAGAATAAAGTTGTTTTCGTCACCATAACTTGTGCGATCGTTCACAACACAAGTTGTTTCGTTCAGAACGCTTATCCGTTGTTACAGAAAACTTGTCCGTTCGTTCACAACACAAGTTGTTTCGTCCAGAATGCTTATCCGTTGTTACAGAAAACTTGTCCGTTCGTCCAGAACACAAGTTGTTTCGTCCAGAATGCTTGTGTTTTTGTGACAAAACTTATGTCTTCGTTCACAACGCTTAAACAAAACTTATCAATTAAATTGTTTCGTTAAGAACGCTTATCTATTTGTGACAACGCTTATGCGATCGTTAACAACGCTTAAATAAAACTTATCAATGAAGTTGTATGGTTAAGAACGCTTATCTATTTGTGCCAAACGCTTATGCGATTGTTACCACAGCTTAAGCAAAACTTATATATACAAGTCCTATACTATTAACAGCACAACTGAGATTCACGACAATGAAAGCAATTGAAGTCAAGGGAACCGTGAACGAATTGGGTCAAATTTCTTTAGACAAGCCGTTGACTATAGCAAAACACAGCCGCGTTCGAGTCATTGTCTTAATAACGGAAGAGAATGAAGAGGATGATGAACTTATTGAGTCTGCCGGTGAAAGTTTTCGTCAAGGTTGGTACGATGCGATGACCGGAAATACTATACCTGTATCTCAACTGTGGGAAGGTATTGATGCAGAGTGAACCACCTTTGATTCAAGTCGAAGCCACTGCTAAATTTAAACGTAATCTGCGTATCTTAGCCAAAAAGTACCGGAATATTAGTAATGATATTCAACCAATAATAGAACAACTGCAATCAGGAAAATTACCAGGAGACAAAATACCTGGAGTTGGATATACAATTTTTAAGCTCCCGGTCAAAAAGAGTGATGTTCAAAAAGGTAAAAGTGGTGGGTATCGAGTAATTTATTATTTAAAAACAGATACAAATATTATTTTAGTAACCATATACTCAAAATCTGAACAAGAAGACATCTCAGCAGAAGAAATTCAACAAATATTAGCTGACTTTAAGCAGCAACATCAAGAAGAATAAGCGATCGCGATCGCTATTTGCTGCCGTTTTAGGATAGCAAATAGCGATGTCTACAATAGTCACTGACCTTTCCTTTACGCACAATTTTGCCGCATAGTGAACCATTTATAGCGATACGGGCAATATTTCACAGCTTTCTAAAAATTCTTCAATTAGGTTTTGAATCTGCGAATTATCAAAACTCCCTTTGCAAATTAAATTTAAACATTATGATGTATCTATGTAATTATACAAACAAGTTTTTTATTCTTTGAAAAATTAATACCAGGAGTTTTAAGTGGCAAAAAATAATAGAAAAAAGGCTGTCGTTCAAGCTATTTCAACAGTCCTTGCTCTGGGCTGGGTAATAATGCAAGTGGAATCAGCCCAAGCTGCTACCTTGGTGGTTAACAATCTCAATAATAGTGGCGTTGGCTCGTTGCGAGACGCTATCAACATTGCAAGTAGCAATGACGTGGTAGAGTTCCTATTGGGTAGTAATCCCAGTACAATTACCCTGACAAGTGGGGCACTTGCGATCGCAAAGAATCTTACTATCAATGGCCCAGGTGCTAATTTACTTACCATTAGTGGCAATAATCAATTCCCGGTGTTTAACATTAACGCCGCCGATGTTACACTTTCCGGGCTAGCGATCGCTGGTGATATCAATGGTTACAATTCGAGTAACGTAACGTTTTTCAATAGTACTGTTAACGACAACGTGAAAATAGATAACAGTACTGGTAACGTAACGTTTATCAATAGTAGTATCAACGGCAATAGTGTGGAGATTAATGCTAATACATTGACGCTGATTAATGATAGTAATGTAACAGTTCCAAGTAACCCGACCGGCGGCGGCAATTCTGGGCAAAGCAGTAGCGGTGGCAATATTTCAATTGGAGCAGGCACCATCACTATTACAAGCCCTAACCTTACTGTGAGACAAGTACCCGAACCAAGTGCGATCGCTGGTGTTATACTTGCTGGTGGTCTGGCTTGGTTAGCGAAGAGAAAGCAAACCCCACTTTGTAAAGCAAAGGTATAATGACATCTTAAAGTACTGGTTAGCAAAGATTCTCAATGAGACTTTTCATACATAGCTATCAGGGTGTACTTCTGAGTCTGGGATTGAAAAACGCAGCACGTTAATAATAAATCAGCAAATAGTTTAAGAATGTGGAGGTTGACACAAGTCAACCTCCACAAAATTTTATTTGATGATTGCTGTAAATACTAAATCAATTTTCTGAAACTAAAATACTTCCAGCAACCTTTATTAAGCCTCTACTTTTACACCCTTCCAGAAGGCTACATAACCCTCAATATTCTTAGCCTTCTCTTTGGTGCTGGGATAGTACCAAGCAGCATCTTTGTTGATTTGTCCATCAACCTCAATACTGTAGTAGCTAGCAACACCTTTCCAAGGACAAGTAGTGTGGGTATTACTGTCTGTGAAGTACTCCTTGTTAATGGTGTCAGCAGGGAAATAATGGTTGTTTTCCACAACTACGGTATTATCGCTCTCGGCTAAAACTGCGCCATTCCAAATTGCTTTCGGCATAAGTGAGTTTGCAAATAAACTATACACTTAACATTTTGACACGATCGGCTTATTTTATCCTCCTGAACGCCTAACTTACACCAGAGTCCATCCAACCTCAAATCAATAATCAATAAGGTTTATAGAAAATTTTGCAATGCCAGTATTAATTAGCATCACTTTTGTTTATCAAATTAAAAATTAAAAGTATTTGCTTCTATCGGAAAGATTTCCTAGCATATTGATATGGAAACTTAAGTAGCTAAAAAAGGTTGGATTTCAGTTTATAGCCAAAAGTAAAAAATCTCTAGAAGGGAAAATCGTTATTACATATATATGAGCGATCGCACCTTAGAGAACGGCTAGCAAACAAGATATTTAATTTGATACACTTTTGCATTTCCTAAGTTTTTACTTACTAAATCTTTTACAAATTTTCAACTCCTGAGAGTGGGGTTAATTTGACTTAGCTATTTGGTGTAATTAATAAATCAAGCTATCAAATAAACTGAGTGAAAATGTTGGAATTTATAAAAACCAGACTCTGCAACTAAATAATACTGACTGGTGTACTTCGTTTTAATTAAGGATAACTGTATGAAAATTCCAAACTTGATAAATTTTGCACATCTTGTTGCTTGGATTAATTCTATGCCTAAAATCACTAGTGTTCATACAGCCAATAATCAAAAAAGTGGCGCATCAATGAACACGTTCGTAAACTCTGACGTTTTATCTAGCTATCCAAAGAGTGTAAATTCTCTCAAATCATTTGATACTGCTTTTATTGCATATCAAATGATGGGACTGAGTAATTTTGATTAAAGAAGATTTCGGAAGATAGGAACTGAATATCAAAAGCCTAAGATTGCTAAAAAATAGGATGGATTTTGTTACTAGATGAAACTAATAAATATAGCTCAATTGAGGAAATAATTATGAAACTAACAAATTTGATAAATTCTGCAATTATCGTTGCCTGTATTGCTTTTGCACCTGGAATTGTTGACGCTCAAACAGTTAATAATAGTGGCAGACAAATCAACACAGATTCGCAAAATGCCAGCTATCTTCAACCTTTCAATGTTGCTTTTCTAGCTTATCAAGGTGCTTTCAGAGAACAGGGTATTCCCAGTGCGGGTACTTTGCTATCTGAATTCCAAATAGGAAACCTGACAGCAAAAGATATAGTGCAAGCTGCTATCAAGGCTAATAAGTTACCAACGCAAGTTTTGAACGATCGAGGTTATGTTAATGCGGTCGAATCGCAGGTGACATCAATGATCAATGGTAATGACATAGGTAGCTAAAGATGAGCAAGGGGACAAGGGGAGCAGGGGGACAAGGGGACAAGCTCTCTCTCCGTTGTCTGCCCTGTCTTTCTTGTCTCCCTTGTCTCTTCTTCATGCCCTCTGCCTTTTAAATCAAACTTACCTATCCCTAGTTACTCATCGGATTGGGCATGAATCACTGCGCTGGCAATTTTGGATGTGTAGTTGAGTACTTTCCTACGATTTCAGAAATCTCAGGGTTGTAAAGTCTCAAATAATTCCAATAGTTGCCAAATACTTGACGCACATAATTTTTGGTTTCATCAAAAGGAATTTGTTCAACAAACTCATCTGGGTCTTGTGTAGTTAGAGTTTGCAGCCATTTGGAGACATTACCAGGCCCGGCATTGTAACTGGCGATCGCTAACAACGAGTTATTGTTATATTGCTGATGGGTATGATCCAAGTACCATGTACCCAGCATGATGTTATCGTTGGGATTTTCAAGGTTTATTGTTTTGAAATCCACTTTGATTTGTGGGGCGATCCATTTAGCTGTACTCGGCAACACCTGCATTAAGCCAGTAGCATCAGCGACGGATTTGATTTTTGGCTCAAACCTTGACTCTTGACGCATCAAAGCAGTTACTAGCAGGGGATTGAGTTTACGCTCAATAGACCATTTTTCAGTTTCTCGGAGATAGGGAAATGGATAACGCGCTTGCCAGTAGGCGATCTGTTTGCTCAGAGTTTGATATTGGGCAAGTTCTGCTGGTGTTTCCCGGTCTTCCAACTTAGAGATTTTGTCAATTCCAATGAGATTTTCTCCCCTTGCCTGCCGCATCAAACCTTCAGTAAATTGCTCTGCTACCGTTGGCTGAATTTTATTCTGAAATTCCGTTTCCCATTGCAACCAGGCATCGCGGTCTTGACCCAGCAGATACAATTCTTTGAAAGTCTCAGAACCAGCCGGTGGTAATGAACGCTGGGGTGCGATTATTTCAGGGTTCATGACGCGCACGTTGTCGAAGTTGCCGACATTAAGCCCCCGCATATTGGCTGCTCGCCAAGCATAGTAAGAGTAGGGAAACTGACTAATTACATAGTCATAAGCAGTTTGAGATTCCTGCTGTTTTCCTAGCGAAGCTACCCATTTCCCTACCCAAAAGCCTGCTCTTGGAGCCAAAATACTGTTGGGATTGTTGGTGACAATTGGCTCTGCCCATTGCCAAGCACCGACGTAATCTTTGGCTTTGGCTTTATCTTGGGCGATTTTCCAGCGATACTCTGCGGCTTCATCAGAATTGCCATATTTGGCTATGAGTAATTGCCACGCCGCGCTAGCTGACTTTTGATCCTTGAGGGTTTCGAGAGTTTTGGCTTTTTGTACTAGTGCAGTACCAGCTTGTTTAGGAAATTTACTAATTACCTGCTCAAGATAGGGTAAGCCGTCTTTACCTGTTTTTGCTGTTTCTGCTAACCGTAGTAATGCAGTCCCAGCTTCCTCGGTATTGGGAAATTGCTGTACCAATTGTTTATAAGTGGCAATCGCTATTTCTTTGTCTTTGCCTCCAATCTGTAACCCTCGTGCAGTCCGGTAGAGGTTGCGCGATGTTTTGGGTGCTTTGGCATAAGCATTCGCCGCTTTCAGAAATTGACTATTTTCCCAGTAGCTTGTGCCAATGAGTTCCCAATCTTCGGGTTTGAGGGTCGTCTGTTTGACTAACTGATCTAAAACGCCTACTATGCCTGGTTGATCGTAAGCATAAGTAGCCAAAATCAATTGCAATTTTGGCTGATTGGGGTTTTCTTGCAAGCGTTTGCGAATAATTTCCCAAGTTAGAGGATTGGAAGGAAATTGAGCGATCGCTATTTCTTGTTGCTTCGGTTGGGCAATGAGATATAGTGCTTTCACCGAAGCCGCTTCTTTGGGATACTGTTTCAGCACTTTTTGCCTGAGATCCGAAGCTTTACCATCTTCGCCCAGCATATCCTCTGCCTGCGCCTGTTTCAGCAAAATATAGGGTGCGAGGATGGGATAGTCTTTGTCTAATCCTTGGAGTAAAGCCAGGGCTTTTTGGGCTTGGGTTCTTTCAATGTAATCACTCGCCAAAAGATAACGAGCGCGATTTCGGTCTGACGATCGCGACTGCCCTGCGATCGTTGCTAGTTTTGCCGCCCGTTCTGGCAGAGATTGTGATATCAGCGGAAAAACGGCTGATTGGGCAATGCTCGCATCAGATGTTTGCTCTGCCTGATTCTTACCCAGTTTGAGCCATTGCCCAACGGTTTTACCAATCTCAGGTGCTGATACCATTGCCCCAGCTAAAAAGGCAAACAGTGCCGCACCCGCGATTATGGAAATTTGCTTTTTCTGTAGTTTCTTCAGCATGAATACCCGCTGAAAAGTTCCGATGAATTTCCTGAAACTTTAACACTCCTAACCATCAGTATTACCAATTTTTAATTTTAGATTTTTAATTTTATGTACAAAAATACTAATTTTCAATCCTATAGTCGAGGGTACTGGGCAAACACCACAGGTTAATTAATATTACATCTATCTTTAGTATGAGAAATTTGGTTACAGAATTTCATCACATGACAAGTCTTGCACTCTAACTGGCGGCTAAGATCCCCCCGCCAACGGCGACCCCCTTAAAAAGGGGGTAAAAGAGGGTTAAAAGCCTCCCTTTTTAACGTGAGTTCGACGAACCTCTCCCTGCCTTGAACTAAAGTTCAAGTCTGTCCCTCTCCGACTCGGAGAGGGACGGTTTTGCGTAGTAAAACCAGGGAGAGGTTATTGTTTATGGCTAACTAAACGGACAGTATATAACCCGTCGAATTCACGTCTTTTTAAGGGGGAGTTGGGGGGATCTTCAAAAGATTAAAACGTTAACCGAACCGTATTGGGTGATGGGTAGTTTACGAACTTAACTAGATACTTAACTAGATCCTTAACTTTCCTCAATTTACCGTTATCGCGCTGCCTGAGCAACTCCTATAGATTGAAAGTGTTCTAAACAACACAGGAAATCGAAGGACAAAACATCATGAGTTCAACAATCACCGAAATCATCTCAATTGTAAAAGACTCGATCGCAAAAACTGGACAATTCACCCTGAAGGATTCCACAATCGATGCGCTTCCCCTCGGCAAATTGATGAATCTTTTAGAAATTCCACAACTGGATTTCAACTATATTGTTAGTGATTCTGAGAATACGATTACGATCGCAGGACAATCCTCGCTTCTGGGTGCTGGGAAGATGGCGATCGAAGCCACCTTTGGAGAAATCGATGGTACGGTATATTTTAGTGTAAGTGCTAAAGATGTTGGGTCGTGTCACATTCCCGGAATTAGTTCCTTGGTATTAGAGCAGGGACAATTTGCACTACATGTTACCGGAAAAGCTGATGACGTGACTGGGACATTTAGCGGCAGTATTCACGTGGGTGATACGACCATTTCTAATGCAGTATTTGAGGTTACTAAAAAAGACACTGATATTGTGTTGCATTGGATGATTGCAGAACTAGACCTGCCTGCAATCTCAGATGTATTTCTGAATCATGTTTCCTTACCGGCTGAACTGCCTACTTTTCACTTCAAAGATATTGCGATCGCCATCTCACCTCAAACAGGTGCATTTTCCTTTGAAATTATCGCCAAGGATATTTGGCAATTTCCAGCGAATGGAGGCGATCTGAGCATTAGTGAAGTCAGCCTGACAATTGAGCGAGATCGGCGAGATAGCCCGACTCATTGTGCGATCACAATTCAAAGTAACGTTGAAAAAGAGATTGTCAACGGCTTGAAAATTAAAGATTTTCAACTCACTTTTGACTTGAAAGGAGAGGATTGGTCAGTTGACGGCAAAGTCAATGCCGATGTGTTTGATGATTCTGTCACCCTGGAGGCTAGCTACAACCAATCTCAGGCAGGCAAAACCCTGAAGCTGGCGGCTGAGGTTGATATGCATCCTGTGAATTTAGGGGAAATCAGCTTGAGTCTTTCTGGTTTGGAACTGGAGTTTACCAAACCTGCGGCTGAAGAAGGCGAGATAGTTCCCCTCGAATGGAGCGTTGCGGCGGCAGGAAGGCTGTCGATTCCGGGTGCAATCGAGAGTGATGGCAAACTGACGATTTTTAGAGAAGAGAAAGCTAGGGGACTGCAATTTGAAGCGATTCAGGCAGCCGTATCAATTCCGCTTCCGTCTACACAAGGTATGATGGAACTGAACTTTGAGCGTCTGTCAATTTTTGGCAGTTCCAGTGATTGGACATTTGCTGCTGCTGTCGATCTGGCATTTCATGGCTTGAATGCCACCGTTCAAGCACATTTGCCGAAAGACCCGATCGCTATGACCTTTACAGCAAATAAACAGGGGGTCATCCTGAGCATTGCTAGCAAGAGTGACATTGAGTCGATTTACTTCACCGTCCCACCGATTGAAATAGAGAGCGATCGCATCGAGTTAGGTACTGCCAAAATTGGGTTTTCTAGCCTCAGTATCCAATTAGGTCGAATTGTCGATCTGGAAGCAGAGTTGAATATCGGTCTACCCTCACAACTGAATAATCTATTTGGTCGCAAGAAAGACGAGAACGGACACATTGAAAACAATGCCGATGGCAACCCACTTCCAGCAGTAGAATTCTTCCGCACCCTCGATTTACATGACGAAGCTGATACAACGGTGCAAGTGAAGCTCGTGATTAGTAGAGCAGGAATTACGCTCCTTCCTGAAACATCTTTTATTAAGGCGATCGAGTCGCAGACTGACACGACGGGGAAATCTTTTTGGCATTGTGACTTCGGTGAATACGGTGAGATTAACGTCGATGTACCCAACTTTAGCTACACCGGGTCAAGCTTTGCTGCCAGTGGTGGATTTGAAGTAGTCAAACCCCTAGCTCTACCACTAACCCCAATTCAGCATTTGTTAGCAGCTTGTAAACTTCCTGGTGCTGCTGCCATGCTGCCAGATCGTTTGCCTCTCGATCAAGAAATCAATGCTGAGAACTTTGTGGACAAGCTCACTGAACGTCTAGAAGCCTTACTTGCCAAGCTCGGTAGCGGGAAACTGTCTAATGCAGCCAAAGAAGTTCTAGAGACTATCTCCCAAAGCTTCCACAAGCTGCCCACAAGCTTCATGGATTACCTCAACTTTCAAATGCCGCAAAGCTTCCAGTTTGAAGTTGCCGCCTCGCCTGCTGGAGCCTTGCAGTTTAGTGCTAGCGTCAAAAAAGACGATCCGCCGATTAAATTGCTGTTTCCTAGCTTGATGCTGGGGATGCCTGTTCTCAATGGTGTGACGCTTCGCAGCATTTCCTTTGGTGAAACCGCAGGCGGACAGTTGTTCTTGCTGGAAATGGACGCTGACATTGACCAGTTTGATTTAGCTACCTTAGTTGCTGCGATCGCATTGCCTGAAAATCGCGATCCGCTACCTAGCACTCAAGCAATACAACGTCGCTTGCGGTTAAACAATACGGTGATGGTGCTGCCGCTTGAATTTCCGGTGCCGATTCCGATGTTCTACGACAACATTGGTATCGAGTATCTGGGCTTAGAAGGCTTAACGCTCCAAGCACACGCCCAATTTCCCAAGCCGACAGTTGACCTCCAGAAAATTAGTAACTTGCTGTCTGATATCAAGGAGTTCTTCACTAACTCTGACCACCCAATTCCAAATCAGCTTCCTGTAGAATTCAAATTCTCGCTCAATCAAAACTATCTCCAACTCCCCAAATATCTTGGCGGTCAAGCGTTAGGTACTCAAGGAGATGGGCCCACCCTAGATGACAAAGATATAGTGCATCTACTCCAGGGGATAAGAACCTTGTCGGTGAATGAGTTGATTCAGGCATTACCACTGAAACAGCGCGTGGGTAGTACCCAGGTTTCCTTTGGACCACTGTCTAGCAGTTTAGGCTGGCTGGTGACAACCCCTGATGAATTTAGCCAAATTATTACCCAACCGACATCGAAAGCGATCGCTTATTCTGCTTTGGGATTGACCACGGATTTGCAAGCAACCCAAATTTTATCGGTGTTGCCTTCCACCTCAACCGCCAATGAGCAGGGTATTGTCGCCCTCCTGCGAGGTAACTTTAATGTCGGCAGCGCCAAACTAGACACTGTTTTTGGTCTGGCTGCTTCTTCTAAAGGATTCAAAACCGGATTCGAGATCAAAGGTGCGATCGCGAAAGTTGTCACCCTAAATTTAGCAGGAGCGATCGCCATCGCATCTCCAAAAATCGCGCCTCCCACATCCTATGCGCTGGCATTTAACGGGCAGAGCGATTGCGTCAAACTCAACAATCCTGCGGCTTTGAATTTTACCGGAGCAATCACCATCTCTGCGTGGATCAAACCCGATGCGATCAATGGATTACGCAACATCGTTGCTCACGGCTATACCTCATCCCCAACCGGAGAGGTCTACCTCAGAATTCTCAATGGACAATACCAATTTGGTTATTGGGGATTAAACAGTCTTCCTTTTGAACAACTGGTTGCTGCATCGATTCCGGCTGAAGATGTGGGGAACTGGGTCTATCTAACCGGCGTGTTTGATGGTGGAATATGGCGGCTATACCGGAATGGTCTACTCATGAATGCAGTGACTGGTTCTCAAGGAGCGATACAAGTTAGCGAAAACTGGGCGATCGGAGCCAGAGGAACGGGAACAGAGCGATTCTTCCAAGGTAAAATTGCCGATGTCCAAATTTGGAATAGGGCGCGTTCTCTCGAAGAAATTGGCGCAGCAATGATGCGATCGCCCAAGGGCAATGAACCCGGATTAATTGGCTACTGGCAACTTAACGAAGGTTCGGGCACAGTGGCGCACGATGCCACCGCAAACGCCAATCATGGGCAGCTTCAGGGAACTCAATGGCAGCTAATCACTGCTAATAATACTGCTTTCCGTTTAGATGGAAGCAGCAGTCTGTCGATCCCCCTGCTGAATTCAGAACGACCCATTTCTAAGGGTCAGGTGCAATTAATCGACGATCAGAATAATCATCAGTTCCACTATGAAGGCGATTTGCAGCTATTTTCTAGCAATTCTCTATTGAAAGTGAACGGCAACCTGAAAGGCGATATCAACGATAAAACTTATCGCTTCTCTGGGGATGTCACAACTTCACTAGCGGGTTTAACGCTGCTAGGTGCAAAAGCCTTAATTGAAAACGATCTCATTTGGTTAGAAGGAACCTGGCTTGGAAACCAAACTAAGCTCACCCTCCAAACTGCCGATAAAGCTTGGCAGATAAAGGGTACAGCAGGATTTAATCTGCCGAACCTTAGCGTTGATTTAGGAGTCGTCAATAAAGTGGTTGGCAGCAATCTCATCAAGGTTGCAGATAACCTTTCAATTAACGTTGTGGCAAATCTCTCTTTAGATATCACTCTGAGTAACAACGGATTTTCCGCCACTGTTTCGCCTAACTGTACCTTGAATGGTCAAAAACTCCCCCTATCATCCTTTACGATTACTGTTGCTCCATCTACTTTGGAGGCTTTAGCCGAACAGATCAAACAGAAGATCAAAGAGCAAGCTAGTCAAATCTTTGATACGCTGTTCCCAAATGCCCAAGCTTGGCTCAATGGCATTAGCTCCAAAGCGATCGCCTGGACAACGAATGCCTACGCTGATATGGGTAAGGTTCTGGGAAGCATCTATGGTCAGAGTGCTAGCCAAGCCGTTAGTTTGCTCAAAGGTGCAAAATATGATGTGGATGCTGTAGGACATGTTCTCAAGGAAGGGTTTGGCAAGACATCTGACGAAGTTACCCAAATTCTTCATGATGCTCAATACTCAGCCATTGAAGTAGGGCAGACCCTAAATCGTGTCTTTGGCAAAGGGGCAAATGAGGTCACTTCCGCTCTGAAAGCTGTAGGTTACAACGCAACTGATGTTGGGCAAATGCTCGTGAGTGTCTTTAATGCTACCGATAATCAGGTCGCCTCGCTCCTCAAAACCGCAGGTTACACCGCTTCTCAAGTGGGACAGGTGCTTTCTGATGTTTTCCACGAAAGCGGCCAAGCAACTGCTCAAATTCTCAAGAATGTCGGCTACACCGCATCTGAGGTGGGACAGGCACTCGCTGATGTCTTCCAGCAAGGCAGCCAAGCAACCGCTCAAATTCTCAAGAATATTGGCTACACTGCATCTGATGTAGGACGGGTACTCTCTGATGTCTTCCGCCAAGGCGACCAAGCAACCGCTCAAATTCTCAAGAATCTTGGCTACAGCGCATCTGAGGTGGGACAGGTACTCAAAAACGTTTTTGGTAAAAGTGCGAATGATGCAGCTTCAATCCTCAGTAACGTTGGCTACTCAATCAAAGATGTTGCTCGCGTACTTAAGGATATATACCAGCAGGGCAAAGATTCAGTTTGGAATTTTCTCAAACGAATGAAGCTTTCTTTAAAGGATATCCTAAGTATTCTCAAAGCTTTGTTTGGTTAAGCGAGGTTAAGTCTAATCGGCAATCATGGGGTGGGCACTGCTCACCCTTTTTCTTAACCGTGGTAGAAATAGCTATCCACAGTCCCCTAGATTAGAGATAATATTTCCCTCTCAAAAGTCATGACTCAAGCCATACCCAAGCTAGTAACCTTTGAGGAATTCGTCGATTGGCTACCTGAAAATTCAGGTGTACGCTATGAACTGCATAACAGAGATATTGTTGAGATGGCACAACCAGTAGGAGAACATGAAGAAGTTAAAGGATTTCTAGGTATCAAAATTTCTGTTGAAATCCAACGTCTAGGATTACCCTACATCATCCCCAACCAAGTTATAGTTAGACCTCCTGAAAAAGATTCGGGTTATTTACCAGATATGTTAGTGCTAAACCGTGCAAATCTGGAAAACGAAAAATTATGGAAAAAAGAATCTACTGTTAGTTTGGGTGCATCAATACCTTTGGCAATTGAGATTGTATCAACCAACTGGCGGGACGATTACTACTTAAAATACGCTGATTATGAAGAGATGGGTATTCCGGAATACTGGATTGTCGATTATGCTGCTTTGGGTGGACGCAATTTTATCGGCAATCCTAAACAACCGACAATCACTGTTTGTAACTTGGTTGATGGAGAATATCAAATAAGTAAGTTTCGAGATAACGATCGCATTATCTCCCAAACCTTTCCTGAATTGAATCTTACCCCAAATCAGATTTTTCAAGCTGCTGTGGTATAGCGTTTATCGTTTTGCCAATTCTGGAGTCCGCCCTTTCAAGCCAATCATCAATTTCAGCATAAACACCTTTAAGAAAGGAACTCGTTGCAAAAACCATAAACCTAAACGACGAACCACCACCACAGGTAAAAAGTTATTAGAAAACATCCGATCTAACAAATCGGTAAAACCTAAAATAGTCAGGTTTTCCAACTTGCGCCAGCGTTCATAACCTTTAAGAATTTGAATGTCGCCAATATCTTTACCCGCTTGGTGCGCTGTTTGGATTACTTGCGCTAAAGCTGCTGCATCCCGAATTCCCAGATTTAAACCTTGTCCACCCACAGGATGGCAATTGTGCGCCGCATCACCAATTAATGCCAGTCGGGGGAGAACATAGCGATCGCTTTGCATGAGTTGTACCTGGAATACAAAGCGATCGCCTAGTAATTCCAATTTCCCCATCTGATCGCCATAGCGACGGGTGAGTTCTGCTAAAAATTGCTCATCATCTAAAGCACACAAAGCTTTTGCTTCTTCGTGGGGGGCTGTCCACACAATGCGGCAACGGTTCCCTGGTAAAGGTAAAATCGCAAAGGGCCCGCTAGACCAAAATCTTTCGTAAGCGGTGTTATTGTGCGGTTTTTCTGGTTTGACAAATGCCACGATGCAAGACTGCCAATATTTCCAGCCGGAGGTTTTGATACCAGCAGCTTGACGAATTGGCGATCGCGCCCCATCTGCTGCTATCAGTAATTTGCTGCGAACTGAATATAACTGATCGGCAATTTTAATGTCTATCGCTACTATATCCTGCTGGTAATTCGTATTTACCACTTCAGCCGGACACAGATATGTCACATTTGGACAATCTTGGACAAACTCTTGCAAAGGCTGCAACAGCGCTTGGTGTTCCGCCACATAACCCAACTCTGCTGTATGTATATCATCTGTGGTAAATTCCACCACATTGGGATAATCAGCATCAGAAAGACGAACTCGGCAATATTTGGCGATTTGTGGCAATATTTTGTCCCAAACTCCAATTCCTTGGTAAATTAGCGCCGAAAGCTGATGAACTGCATAAGCTTGTCCCTTAGCTATCGCCGCTGATGCGACTTTCGCCTCAATCAGCAAGATACTCAAGCCAGAATCTTTTAAAGCAGAGGCTAGAGTTAACCCAATAATCCCACCGCCGACAATTACCAAATCATATTCATATCCCCGCAAGTCTGGCGGTGTTGGTTGAGGGGAGAGAGGTTGTTCAAGCTGCGTTAGGGCCATTGTTAAGTTAGGTTACAGCGTCTTTTACTCTTATTTTGACGCGATCGCGCCTCCTTGAGCAAGTTAATGAAAAAACCCGTTGATTGGTAGGGATTTCAACGGGGTTAAATAATGCAGTTATTTTTTCAGAGAAACCAATACTAAACTTTATTACAGAGCTACTAGAAACTGCTGCACATAATAGTAACTATTAATGAGTTTTAGGAGCTATATTTTTAGCATGATGTTTGTGATGTTTGTGGTGTTTCAGTTGTTTAATTTTACTAGATTTTGTGGCAGCAACATGGTGGATAGTTTTAGCTTGAGCTTGAGATGTAAAAGCGGTTACAGGCGCAGCAAAGATTAAAGCCAAAAGTAAAGCTTTAGCGAACTTATTCACTTGAAATTCCTCATCAACTAATCAACAATCTAACTATCCAATAGGTATATGTCATGAGTTTGTAATTGATATGAATCTTTCATGTCTATTTTTACAACCGTAAAATATCGTAATTATAGAGAATACTTGGCTAAAAAATATTCATAGCCATAAGAGTTGCTGGTATTTCAAAGTTAGATTTAAGGAGGACGAAGGCAGGAGGCAGGAGGCAGGAGGCAGGAGGCAGGAGGCAGGAGGTTTATAATGGACGCTGTATTTTTTGC
>NZ_JADEXU010000106.1 GCF_015206895.1 Nostoc sp. LEGE 12450
TCAAAGGCTTTACAGAAATCATCTACATGACAGAACAAAGCATCTAAACTAAACATAGGACAGGTTGCTGGATTTGTTGTTATTTTCAGCTTACTACCTGTCCTTTTCCTTATCCCGAACTCAGGTTAATTACGAATTACGCTTCTATATCCATATCAGCATCATCATCATCATGATCGTAAGGGATATCATCAAGGTCGATCATTTCTGAAATTTCTTCTACTTCATTTAGATACTCAGATTCTTGATGTTCACGCTCGATTAGACGACCAGTTGACTTTAGCCATTCCAAAAGAATAAATTCATTACTTGTACGAATTACAGGCGCTCGTTGGTTACGAGGTTCTTCACGCAAAGGACTGATAGGCATAAAAAAGACTCACTTTGAATTATGGATCGCTGTACAAAAACAAAAAATTGTACATTTAAGGTTAAAAGGCTCGTTAGGCAAGAATTTTATGAACAAATAAAATATGAACTATTGAGTTTTTTATTCTCTTGTCCGTCTACTTACTTACCATTAAAATGTCTTTGCGTCAGCCTTAATCATAAATCTTAAAGCGGAAAAAATCTCACAAAGCATTTGGTAGCTTGCCGAGAGTTTCATACATATCAGAGGGTAATGCAGACAATCTGTTCGCTACAGCGACTGCATCAGCTAAGTTGCTAAATTGGCACCGGACAATCTCTTGTCCATTTCCTGAAGGAAATCGCTTTCTAGCTTTGTTAGATACAGCACAAATAATCGCTAAAGCTTTGGCGAACCCATCTTTTGTTAAGATTGTTTCCTGAGCGAACCCTTCTACAGGGATAAGACAAACCTCAAAGCGATAGCCAGGTCTGGGAGAAACGGCTATATCGATATAAGGTTTATCTTCTTTTCTGATTCTGCGTAAATATTTGGCTGTGGAATTAGTATCGTGCAAATCAGTCCCAAGGGCGTAAGTAAAGAAACAATCTTCTGTGAGAGACTCAGGACGGGTAATTATATCCGTTGGCATAAGTTTAAGTACTATCCGTATGTTGTCTGGGTTTGTGACACACTAAACTTGTCCGTTCTTTTTAGCACATCTTTTGAAAGTGAGGGGTATTAGTTTCACGCCAGGTATTGCAATACAGTTTTACTCACTAAAAATTTCAATTTTTGCAATCCTTAAAGACTCTCATCTTTAAAGGATAAATTTGCAATATAAACTGACAAAAAACCCCTCCAGAAGCAAAGTTTGTAGAGATTTAGATTCGGAGAGGTGTCTACATAGTCAGTTACATGACCGAAAACATTTCTCAACTATTTTATCATAACATAGTTGACGGTTGAACTTTTTCAACTAAGTCTGACCCATAGGTGCAAGGTCAACAACAGCATTAAGTTGTATTCAATTCCGAATTTTAGATAATTAAAGACACTGAAGATGAATAGTTAGTGCGATCGCATCATCTCATTTAAGAATCCGAATAAATTATTTACAGGACTCTTGCAGAACCCATTGAGTGCGTTGGCAATAGCTGAGAAAATTAGTGGTAGTGCTAACTAACATAACCTGCAAAAGTATTCCCAAAGCCTTTTACCAGTAGGATACTGTAGCCACTACGTTGCAAATTTACCCAATCTTGTAACAACTGTGTCGTAAATTGTAATACACAAGAAAAAGATAACACCTCACAAAACGGTTACTTGGAGGAATAAAATATTTTCTATAGAACTTGTAACTACGCGCTCAAACATTGGCTCGCGTTTCTACTGGATTCCCTAGCCTCTAATTGAGGCAAAAGCACTGATATAGAAAGAGTTTAGGAGAACTATGGCAGTTATGGTTTAAAGCTTGAAACCTAGTTTCTCAAACCACGCATACTTACTTTATTAAACCAAAATTAATATTTTATTAATTTAAATTATTAATAGTTTGTATATAATGTAAGACTTTACTGCGAACTTCATAATTTCATTACAAATGAATGTTTAATCATGTTAAGTTCTAAGTAGATGTAGAATTTTAGACAACCAACACTCAAGTACACCATAGGAAAATTAGCAAATGTCTAGACAAAGTTCTCACAAGAGAAACTTTTTCAAAGCTTTAACTGGTAGCGCAGTCAAAGGATCTCATAAGTTAAGACTGGGACTGGAATCCAGCTTGATTGTTTTGGTGGAATCTGTTCCTTTTTTGATTGCTTGTGCTGTACTTGTAAGCGTTATCAGCCTAAAAAGTCCTATCCTGCTCTTTTGTTTACTGGTTGGTAGTTTAATTGCAGTCATCACCCAGCAAATTGGGCAGCAGGTAAATTTACCAAGGCGATCGCTAATATTATTGCAAATTTTAGCAGCAGCCATCATCCTGAGTTTTTATTGGTTAGACTGTTTTGCAGGCCCCGCACAAGCACAATTTTTTGGGGAAGCTGAAAAGTTTTTCAAAAAAACCTTAAGTGATAGTTCAACAACAAATAGTGGTGGTAGCAACACAGCTGTAAGTTTGATATTTAATGTGTTGCGGGCGATTTACTTACTATATATTGCAATCTCCCTGGTCGGTGTGATCAACGCAGTGCGTAAAGATGAAGATTGGCAAAGTATTGCCAGAACTCCCCTATTAGTCGTTGTTGCTGTTACTATTGCTGATGTACTCACACGCTTTGTAATTGGCGATAGCAGTAAATAATTCAGATATTTCAAATGTCTCAAGAGCGGGAACAAGAATTTCGTCCAGTTAATCAGGTTCTGGGAAGCCAACCTTCTCTAGGACCCATCCCTGCCGATCAAATTCTTCCTTGGACGGTGATTGCCTTAGCCTCCTACTTTATTATCAATGGAATTTTTGGGGGTCTTTTCCAAGAAGAATTTCAAAAATGGTTGTGGACAGTACTAATGACTGGTTGGGGAATAGGAACCTGGTGGATTTTAACTGGTGGTAGGAGTTGGAGTTTTTTAAGTAAATTTATTGGCGTTCCCGCTTGGACAAGAGGCTTTGCTCGTTATCAAAGCTTACTGGAAGTTAACCATGAAGCAAAAAATCGGAAAACAAAGCGTCGGCATAGCCGGAAACGAAAGTAGATTAACACCATTTGAAGATGCCTTACACTTGGCGACAATGTTACGTGTCGCCATGAATGGACGCGATATTGGCGCGTACCTTTTGACAAAAGGCACTCAAAAAGATCGGTTTTGCTTTGTTTTTGGTTTTGACTGTAAGGGAATTCATACTACTTTAAGACCCGAACAAATCGATACACTTTTTAATAACATTGAAGCTGGATTAAAAGATATCCCTAGCGGTGAAAGAATGACGCTGCATTTGGGATCTTTTAGTTCCGACAAAGATCGCCAAAAGGAATTAGCATCACTAATCAAAAATGCGCCATCACGAGATATAAAATACTTGTTGATGGCAGAAAGAGCCAGAATTAAAGAACTGACTGTTTCTGGTGTTAGGAAGCCAAAATTTTTGCGGATTTATGTCACTTACACCATTGAATCTAACTCGCAACATGCAGATGATTGGATAGAGAAGCTTTTAGTCAAAGCTGAAGCATGGTGGTTGAAATTCAAAGGTGAACTCTCAGAAGTAGAAAATCAGCGCATAGAAACCCTAATCACAAATGCTTACAAGCAGGGTTTTCTGCGTTGGGAACAGATTTTATCTAACCAAATGGGATTGGATATAAAACCTTTGACAGCGGATGAACTCTGGAAAGAGGTCTGGAAAAGGTTTAACGAGACAGAGCCAATAGAGATTCCTCAGTTGATGACATTAGATGAACAAGGGCTGCACGAGCAAGTTAATTCAGATTTAGCTAGTACTAAATTGCTCATAGACAATATCCACGGCACAACTTTGCTGATGGAATCTAGCGTACCTTGTGCCGATCGCCGTTGGGTTAATGTTAACAATCGTTATATTGGCGCACTGTCATTTCTCGAAAAACCCGGAGGTTGGCCAAATAAATCTTCCCAACTGCGATATTTATGGGAACTATTGGCCAGAGAAAGAGTAGCAGATACAGAGATTTTTTGTGAGTTGACTGCCGCAAATCCAGCAATGGTAAAAACGACTTTGCAACGAGTGCTGAAGCAGTCAAACATGACAACAATCATGGCTCAAGAAAAAAGTAAAACCATTGATGTCAACGCTCAATTGAAGTTGAAGAAATCGGTAGCAGCGCAAGAACAATTATTTGAAGGTGCAGTCCCGATTTATACGAGTATCGCTATTTTGGTACACCGTCCAACTGTCGAAAAATTAGATGAGGCAACAAGGTATATTGAAAACTGTTTTCAACGTCCAGCAAGGGTAATTAGGGAAACTGAATATGCCTGGAAAATTTGGCTGCAAACTCTACCGATAGTTTGGGAAGGTTTATTAGCAACACCCTTTAACCGTCGTCAGCTATATTTAACCAGTGAAGTTCCCGGATTAATGCCTTTAGTTTTAACTAAACAGGGTGATAAAGAAGGCTTTGAATTGATTGCTGAAGAAGGCGGAACACCCGTACATTTAGATTTGTTTAATCAACACAAAAATTTAGCTTTATTTGCGACAACTCGTGCTGGTAAATCTGTGTTGGTATCAGGAATTTTAACTCAGGCTTTGGCGCATGGTATTCCTGTAGTGGCGTTAGATTTCCCTAAACCTGATGGCACATCAACTTTCACAGACTATACAGAGTTTATGGAGGGGAATGGAGCCTATTTTGATATCTCCAAACAATCAAATAACTTATTTGAACAGCCAGATTTGCGATCGCTAGAACCAGAACAACAGCGCGATCGCTTTAACGATTATACTGCCTTCCTAGAATCAGCTTTAATGACAATGGTTTTAGGATCGTCCACTGAAAGTCAAATTTTATCGCAAACCGTGCGATCGCTACTCAACCTAGCTTTAGAAGCCTTCTTTACAGATGAGGGCATCAAAGAGCGATATCGACAGGCGATGATGGGAGGATTCGGCACTTTGGCTTGGCAGAAAACCCCTACCTTAAAAGATTTTCTTTATTTCTGCTCGCCAGAATACTTGCAGCTAGATTCTTTAAGTGGCAGAGTAGAAGACGCTCTGAGTCAAATTCAACTACGCTTGCGGTTTTGGCTTTCTAGTCGGGTGGGACAAGCTATTTCTGCACCATCTAGCTTTCCTACTGATGCACAACTGTTAGTTTTTGCTCTCAGAAACTTATCAGATAGTGAAGATGCAGCCGTACTATCCTTGAGTGCCTATTCAGCAGCATTACGACGCGCCTTAAGTAGTCCAGCTTCTATATTCTTTATTGACGAAGCACCAATTTTATTTGAATTCGAGCAAATCTCTGACTTAGTTGGCAGAATTTGTGCGAACGGTGCTAAAGCAGGTATCAGAGTCATCTTATCGGGACAAGATCCTGATACCATTGCCAAATCTAAAGCTGCATCTAAAATTTTGCAAAACTTGACAACACGACTGATTGGAAGGATTCAGCCAGTTGCAGTGGATAGTTTTGCAGATATCTTAAAATACCCCCGCAACATTATTTCTCGTAATGCTTCAGAAAGCTTTTTTCCCCGCAAAGAAGGTGTCTATAGCCAATGGCTATTAGATGATAACGGTATTTATACATTCTGTCGTTATTATCCAGGTTATGAACAATTGGCAGCAGTTGCTAATAATCCCTCTGAACAAACTGCCCGGAGTAAAATGATGCAACTCCACAACAATAAATATGAAGCAATTTCTGCCTTTGCACGTCAGTTAGTGGCTACTTTACGTAGTAGTTAATCGTGGAGTTTATCGTGAGCAAATACCTGATTAAAGGGTGGACATCCCGGTCGCCCGTAAGCAAAGGCGGACAAGATATTCACCCCAAAGATGTAGTTCCACATTTAACTTAGTTAGGGCGCTCATATTGCTCAACCCACAAGAATTTAATTTTGTTTTGCAACTTAGTACTTTCTTTCTTGTAAATCTCTAAATCATACTTACAGCAAACTTAATTGCATCTACCTTTTTCAGGTACAGAAATATGAGAAAAACTACCATTTTTACTTTGACATTGCTATCTTTGGCAATCCTACCAGCAATGGCGCAAATTCAGACGGGCGCATTAGGCCAGGTTTGGACTGATTTTCAATCATATTCCACAGATTTGCAAAACTACCTTCAATATAATCTGAGCGACAACTTAAAGCCTGTAGAAGTACAGAGTCAAAATGCTTTGAGTAATGCCAGAGGAGAATTGAATATACCTAACCCTGTTATCGCTGGGCAAAGAGTTCGTGATAATTTGATTCTCTACTCTTCTAATTCAGACTCAAGAGCGGGTCGCTTTGAGAATAATTCAGCAGTGCGGGGAAATCTAATTAGTAATGAACTCAATCGTGTCATTACCCGTGGAGTAGCGGTAGGGATTCTTGGTGAAAAGGGACAAATTCGGACAAAATCAAAGTTAGAAAATACAGAGAGAAGTCTGCAAGATATTGCCGGATCAAACGATGCTGATAACCAAATTAATAGCTTTAAGAATAAATTAGAAAGTACTGGTATTGATACAGCTGCAAAACAGGTTATAAGTATTGCCGATAATTTGCTAGGTCAAGGCTTATTAGCATTGTTAACTACCAACCAAGAAACCATTAAAATCCAACAGGAACAATCGAAAATAGTAGCTGAAACATTTGCACAGACATTACAAAATAATCAGTCTTTGCAATACTCGAATTTAAACTTGGCAAATATTTCTCAGCAGGCAGAAGAGACAAATCGCGCTCGGAGAGTAGAAACGTCTACAGAAGCAGCGCGACTTTTGCGGGCGACTTCCCAACTAGATTTGTTTGGCAGAAAGCTTAATAATTGAAATTTAAAATTGAGAAATCTCAATTCTTCTGATTCTAGAAAATACCTTTTTTAAAAGACAGTTAGTTAACTAACATGCAACTTGCTATTCAACAAATTTTTGCCCAAGTAGGCATTGATGAGATTCTTGATAATGGTGCCGCAACCTCTCAAAGTATTGCCGAAGGTTGGGATAAGCAATGGCTAGATTTATTACAAAATAACAGCAGTAATAACTTGTATGGAGCGCTGACAAATCTGGGTATTTTTTTTGCGGTAGGAACCCTGTTGTTTTTCATGATACAATTCCTCAAAGACTTACTATCCTATGAATATACCCGTCCTATATCAGCTTTAATTTGGCCTTTTATTGTGGTGATTCTCTTAAGTAATTCAGCCAATGGAAGTATTCTTTCGAATCTGACACTAGGAGTGCGGAATTTTCTAAACACTGTGAATCAGCAAGTCGTGGTATCAGCAGATGCAGACAAAATGTACCAGCAAGCACTGAATATGAGTGTTGCCGAAGAAGTAGCTGGTTCTTTGCTGCGTCCATGTCAATCACTGACTGGCGAACAACAAAGTCAATGCTTTGTCAAAGCTGCCGAAAAAGTTAACATTCTTTGGCAAAAATATAGAGATATATATGGAAATAAAAATTGGATAATTAGACTACAAACAAAGGTAGATAATATTAGATATGGCACTGGTATAGTATCAGAAACTTCATTTAATTCTTTGTTAGGTTCTACAGTCCAAACGAGTATCAAAAACTTTTTAGTTTCGTTACAATATGCCTTTCAAAATTTGATAGAAGCTACGATGTTGCTGATAGCAGCTTTAGGGCCAATAGCTGTAGGTGGGTCTTTACTACCTGTCGCGGGTAAACCAATCTTCGCATGGCTGACTGGATTTTTATCTATTGGAATCGCTAAGATTTCATTCAATATTATTGCGGTGCTGACTGCCGCAGTTATTGTCAATGGGCCGGGTCAAGATGCTAATGTTGATCCAGATTTAATGTGGTTCATTATTTTTCTAGGAATTTTAGCACCACTTTTATCCTTACTTGTAGCTGCGGCTGGCGGTTTTGCAGTCTTCAGTGCTATTAGCAATACGGCTTCTTTAGTAAAGGAGAGGATATAAGCAACTCAACATTTCCAAAGAATAATCTATTTTAAGTATTAGCTATTTTCCTGACTGCCGACTATACGCAAATCATCATATATAATAGCTGAAGTTTTTTGCAGGAGGAGATGAATAAATGGTGCGTCTACTAGAAAAAAGACAAAGAACGGGAAGTGTTTTGACAATTTTTGCGATCGCGTCCTTCAGTTTACATGTATTAGTTTTACTTTTATTTATATTGCAAGGGCTAAATATTCGCCAACTCAGTCTGAGAAAACCTCCCAACTTTGTGCAATTAATAGATGGTAAACCAGTAGGCAATATTGATGATTTAGCAAGAGAACCAGAAGCAATTCGCCGATTCATCAGCAAAACGATGATATCAATGTTTACCTGGTCGGGAACCTTACCACCACAAAATATCGAAGAAGTTGCAAATCCTAAATCAGATTTAGGAATTCTAATTAGAACACCTCAAGGTAGTAGCCAAAAAATTAGTACTAGCACTTGGATAGCAAGTTTTGCCTTATCAGAAGACTTTCGTAAAGGTTTCTTAAGCACAGTTGCAGAAATGACCCCGCCAGAAGTTTTCTCGGAAAATCCTAACCAAGTTATGACATCACAATTAATTATTAAGCGAGTTTATCCCCCAAAACAAATTGAACCAGGTAAGTGGCGAGTGGGGATGGTAGCCGACTTAATTCAAAAAAATCGAGTTGGTGGTGAAAAAATTGTCACTCCTTTTAACAAAGATTTCCTTGTCCGTGCAGTAGATTATTTTGGTAATCCCCAAGGCGACAATGGCACAGACTTGCAAAAAGCAATTTATAGTGTCCGCACTGATAAACTAGAAATTTATGAAATTCGTAATTTATGTTTGCTAGATGGGTATAACAACCTTAACGAAGATAATTTAAAGCAATGCAGGGCCCGATAAACCTCTGATAGCTTTATAAAATAAGAGATTTTTAATTCACTGAGTCATAGTTCAATTTATATAATCAATTCTTAATGCAACTACTTAAACCAGAAAATAAGAGAAATAGCCCATTACCACTTTTGGCAGTGGGAACATTTGGTTTACATGTATTAACCTTGCTTTTACTAATATTTCATGGGTCTATGTTACAACAGTTAAGTCGGCAACTTACACCTCAAAGTTTGGTACAGCTTGTTGATGGTCGCACTATAACAGTAGACGCTCAACCAAATTTAGAACGACAGCCAGAGGCTATTCGGCGCTTTGTGGGGGAAACGATGAGCTTAATGCTTACCTGGTCACAACAACAGCCACCTACACAAGTCTGGGAAATTACCTCTCAACTGGTAGCTGATAATTTTAAACAAAAACTTAAGTCAGAAATTACTAATTTAAATCCAGATAGTCAATTTGAAAATGTTAGTAGAGGAACTGAGAATGTATTAGTCATCCAAAAAATTTCCCAACCGAAAGAAATCAGTAAGGGAAACTGGAAAGTAGAGATGTTTGCAAATCAATTAATTTTTAGCGGTTATGATAGGTTGGGAAAATCAGTTTCGTTTAATAAACAAATTTTAATTAGAGCAATAGATGAACCAGCAACTTCACTACCAAATGCGCCACTACCGACGCACTTCGCAGCTTACCGCCTTGGTGAAGCCAGATTAGAAATTTATAATGTCTGTGAAATCCAAGATAAAAATTGTTCTGGAAATCCCAACCAAGCTTTACCATGACTCGATACTCAATTCCTGCCCAAACGCCTCCTCAAAATGGATTTGCTCTAACCACCGACGATCGCCAACCAGAAGTAGAATCTTTTGATTGGGAATCACGGATCTCAAAGTTGGTTGGCTTAGAAGAAGAATCTTTTTCTGGAGATCCTCAAACATCGGAAGACTCTGCAATGCCGCAAGAGTCTCCTTATCAACCACAAGAAGTTCAGACTAAGCAACCCCTCTCATCTAACCCCTTTGCAAAATTAGGCTTGGTAGGGGCTGCTACTTTAGCGATCGTTTTGGTGGGTGGTGTGTTTTTGTCACAGTTGATGAGTGGCAGCAATCAGAAGCCAAAAAATATTGTTTCCCCACCGGTGCGTGAGCAACCGATTAATGAATCGACCTCTCAACAGCTAGCAGTCGAAATAGATACTCTGAAAACGAAATTAGCCCTGACTGAACAAGCACAGTTGGTAAGAGCCGCCCAACAACAACTTAGAATTGCCAAATCAACGCCTAAAGTAGCCCTACGAGAACCATCAGTTTCTTCCAGAGGTACACAGAAAGTGATCCCAACACCCCCACCAATAGCTTACGCACCTCGAACAGTGACAGTTGAGCGCATTGTTAAAGTACCTGCTTCTCAACTGCCATCACCCCAACTACCAGTTGTGAAGCCAAATACTCAACCCGTAGTCAATATCACTCCACCAGCTCCACCAAACCCATTAGAAGAGTGGACAAAATTATCAAAGTTAGGTAGCTACGGTCAAGTCAATGCCAACGATCAACCTAATAACACGGTAGCTGCTTCTGAACCTCCAAACAATCCACAGCCGCAGCAACAAACACCAAACCCCAATCCTGAGCAAACTCCACAACAGCAAACTCCTGCTCCTCTAGTTAGTCAAGCGCAACAGCAGGGACAAAAATCTGTAGCAGTAGGAAGTAGCGCTAAAGCTGTGTTGGCCACGGCAATATTTGGGGAAACTACCAAGTCAGGCGGTGGCGGCGGTGATACAGGTGAACAGAAAAACGTATTTGTGATCCGATTAAAAGAACCGCTAAAATCTACCGATGGTGCGATCGCTTTACCTGCAAATACCGAATTCCTAGCTGAAATTAGCTCCCTCTCCGAACAAGGTCTTTTGCAGATGAACGTAGTCAAAGTTGTCTCGCAAAATAATGGCAACCCGATAGAACGAAGCTTACCTAACAATGCAATTATTATTCGCGCTACCCAAGGTAAACCTTTAATCGCAAATAAATTTCCCAGTCAAGGTTCGTCCATAGCATCGATGGATTTAGGACTATTCGTTTTGGGAGGTATTGGGAAAGCAGCAGAGTTAATAAATCGTAGTGATACTGAACTGCAACCACTTACTTCACAAACTACCGTTGACGGCAACACCAGTAGCAGCACGACTCTTACTACTGTCACGAAGAACAGACGCGATATCGCAGCGGGGGTTGTAGAAGGTGGTTTGAACTCTGTAGTCCCCCAAATTGCCCAACGTAATCAACAGGCGATCGCCCAAATGTCACAGCAAACGAATATTTGGTTTTTGCCAGCCGGTACAAATATTGAAATATACGTCAATCAAGTAACTCAGTTTTAAGAGGTAGGATTTATACCAATTTTAAATTTGGATTGGGTAATGGTGATTAAGTAATTAGTTTTCTTGCCATCTTCCCTATTTTCATTTGTTCTATCAATCTCCTAATTTGCAACCATGAAAAAGAATACTAACTTGTCAGGAAATAGCTCACACAATTATTATTTCCTACCTCTAGCTTCCTTAATTTTCTCGGTTGCTATGTTATTGTTGGTAGGACGTGCTGGTGCTAATAATGCTGTTCTGCGTTCCATCTTTTCCTGTCAAGCGCAGGGTTTAGGTGGACTAATACCTACAATCAAGATTTGGTATCAACAAGGAACAAACTTAAGTTTTCTTCCATCTGGAGAAGTAATTAAAAAAGTTTGGTTAAACGACCCATCACAGGTAACTCTAGATTTTGATGGCCCTGTATGTATGCAGTTTGGTCAAGAAGCTAATACTAATACAGGAGATTGTAAAAACTCCGCAGCAAATGTAATTCAACTCAGACGAATTAAAAAACTGAACATTCCTGGACTTCCTCTTACTAAGAATACACTTTTAACAGTTGTTACCGAAGCGCAAGGTAGAAATAAGTTATATACTTTTCGAGTGATATATGGAACAGATAATCCTGAATATCACACTTTAGCAATTTTTTCCGATCCTTCTGGTCAAGAAGGAGCTTGTGCGAAAGTTCCCAAATAAACTTCAAAAGTACCACTCAACAACGACTGAAGTTTAGCTTTGACAAAAAGTGCTGATACATTACGGATATCTGCATTGTGGCTTTCTTTTTAAAATCATTGCTTTAATAATAATCATGAATGAGAAGGGTTGTATTTCAATCAATCGGAAAACGCCATAACTTAACCATATTGGCTTAAGCAAGTTGACACAATAAAATCAAACTATGTAAATAAAAATGAACTAGGCTAAAACCCTTATACCTATTGCTTATTACCTATTGCCTATTGCCTAATCCCAACGACAATTATTTACGCCCAACTTACTTACTCAAGTATTTTAAGCGGACATCTTTATAATTCTTCAGATAAAAATCAGGCACAAATTCAAAATCTGTGTAATTATAAAGAAAAGCTTAAGAGGTTACAGACTCATGGTGACTGCGAAAATGATGCAACAGCTTTGGGCTGTAATCGAGTCTACCCAGGTCAACACCCTGCTCCATTTTGACGATGCTGCTTTAGTTCAATTACTCCTCCAGCAGTTAAAAGCGAAGCAGGTTATTGATGCCCAGGCAGATAGCAGCCTCAATACTTATATAAAATCTAAACTGCCTCTCATTCGTGATACGGCTGAAGGTCGGTTATCCTTCGGGCAAGGCGGCAATCATTAGCACGAGAAATCGATTGCTTAATGCCAAGCATACGCTCAGAGTTGAAACAGTTGAATATTATGAATCACTGGCTAGTAATCGCCCTAGTAGCTTATCTAATTGGAGCCGCAATTGAAGGGGTGAGTACAGCCAGCCAGCTATCTCGTTCAGTGCCAGAACTAGCTAAAAGTACACAACAAGCTCACCCTTCAGAGTCTGCCACTGGAACCAATTCGACTTGGCGAGTTGTGGCCGCTATCGCTTCAGTAAGTATCTGTGGAGCTTTTTTCTGGCCTTGCCGCCTCATCCACCGTTTAATGAAAGGGAACGTCAATTCATAAACTTAAGCCTGGCTGAAGCTGGGGACAAAATATATCTATTTGCGGTTGGTAAATTATACAGTTTGTTCTGGTGTCGCTACCTTTTGCCCAATTTTTGGCTCAGTACCAGCAAACAGTCGTTCAATATTAGTGCGATGGCGCAAAATTACATATAATCCACCGGCAATGCCAAACAGAATATAGGGTAACGGTTGATGCAAAATTACCATGAAAATGGAAACAGCGATCGCACCGACAATTGAACTCAAAGAGACAATCCGCGATATCGCCACAACGACGGCAAACACACCGGCTGTTGCTAAACCTACCTGCCAACTCATGGCCAATAAAATCCCCAAGCTGATAGCAACAGATTTACCACCAGTAAAGCCTAAAAAAATCGATTTACTATGTCCTAGAATTGCAGCTAACCCAGCTAAGGTTACTACCCACGGTTGCCACAGTTGTGCATCTATCGTTGGGGGAATAAAATTTTGATTAGAGGCAAACTTGAATAACCAGTAAACTAGAGCGATCGCTAATACTCCCTTTAAGGCATCAAGTACTAAAACGAATGCTCCTGGCCCTTTCCCCAAGGTTCTTAGCACATTAGTTGCACCGGTGGAACCTGAACCAACTTCCCGAATATCAATACCTTTTAACTGCTTCACAGCAATATACCCAGTGGGAAAGGAACCCAGCAGGTATGCTATGACCACAATTGCCCCACATCCGGTTAACCAAATAGCCATAATAAAATTTAAAATTCACGCATTCAAAATTCAAAAAACTATGTAGAAACGTTGCATTGCAACGTCTCTACTATGGACTAATTAAAAGTCATCATCATAGTTTCTCACGGTTTTGGGGTCAGGAGCAAAGGCTAACCACAGAGGAAATTGCAGTAGTGACAAACTGATTTGCTCTTCTGAATCGTCAATGATAATTAATGGCAGTTGATTGGCTTTCGTCAATCGGTCTGCTTTCTGAGCGAGAGCATCAGAAGCCTCAAATAATACTACACCCCGGTCTGGGCCAAAATCTGGGCGACCGATTCCCAGACAGTCTTGCAAGCCGCGTCGCCATTCACCTAATCGCTCTGGTGTATTAGCTAAAACTAAAGTACGAATGCGATCGCCATACAGCTTGTGTAATATCGAAATTGCAGCTGAGGCAATCAGAATATTCTGTAAGCGGCTACCCATTGTCCGCAAACCACCCCGTCCCCCTTGGGTAAAAAACCAATTCGAGACTCGCTCTGCATGGATTGGTTCAAAGGTTCGGCGTAGTTGCCATGCTGGGCCGTAATAATCTGGTTTATTGCGGTATTGGTCAATTAGGCGGCGAATTTGCTTTGTAGTATCTTGAAACTGCTGTTGGGCAAATTGCGGTATTCCAGATTGGGGTTCAACAGGTTTAGCCTCTTTTACAGCTGGTTTTTCTCGTTCTACCACACTTGGTGTTAGTTGCAACTGTTCGGCAGCAACGGCTAAATCCTGTAAGCTACCCGTGAGATAGTCTTTAAAACCCTGCACCCGAATTGCCAAGTCTTGGGATGTACCAGCAAAAGTGGTTCGCATCTCGTTGCGGATACGTTCTTGACGGCGTTCTAGTTGTTCTACAGAAATTTGTAGGGTTTGTTTGCGTTGTTCTAACTGCACCAGCGACTCTTGCACAATTCGTCCCAGTGAGGTTTGAGTTTCACTCACTTGTGCCTGAAGGTTTTTATAAGAAGCTTGCAGCTTGGCTATTTCTTCCTTGAGGGCTGCTTCAGCGTTTTGCAACTCTGCTACTCGCTGCTCTGCTTCTGCATATAATGAATGATTTTCTGATTCTATTTCTGACCCCAGTGCGGTATTTTCCGGTTCCGACTGCGCTACAAAGTCGCCATTTGAATTTTCTGTTAGCTCTACTGTAGTATCTACCACTTCTGCATTGGAGATGAGTGGCTCAAAAGTTGCGTAGTTTTCTGATGAGCTAACGCCTCCTGTTTCTCCCACTGACTCAACAGATGGATTGACTGGATGTTCAACTGCATTGTTTTGCTCTTCTTTTTCTGCCAACCGCTCATCAATTGGTTCTGGGGTTTGAGATGCCTCTGGGTTCATAAACAATAGTGTAATTCCTATGACGCGAATAAATAGCTTTCAGAAATATTACAATTAACCTGCCGTAAAAGTCCTGAGTCACAAGGGCTGAGTTATGAGTTGAGAGCAAAATGACTCAGCACTCGTGGTACTCAGAACTAAATACGCGGACAACGTTGTTCTAAGCAAGTTCTCAACGTGTTGGGGTCAAATAAAATCGGCAAAAAGTGAATACTTTTAATTTCTTTAAAGTAAAACAAAATGGGGACTCCATTCCAGAAGATCCGCCAGTTTTGCCATTCCTGGTAGGGAAAACGCCGAATCAATTTTTCACTTCTGTAAATATCTAAGTCGGTGACGGTAAATTGCAACCGCAGCGTTAACGCCTGAAACATGAGAAATAAGCCAAACACTGTGAAAACAGAGCCTATCCACGGTTGTACCAACAGTAGTGGAATAGCGGTAATCACTAATACTATAGGTATATTGTAACTAGGCTTGAGTTCCACAGTTGATGTGGAGTTAGGAGCAAATGAACTGGTCACAATTTGAAATCCTGCTTTATTAGTAAACATATCTCTTATTTTAGGAGTCAGAAGTAGGGACGCGATTAATCGTCTCTCTAGAGGAATGAGGAGTTGTAACTCATCACTCTTAACTCCTAAATACTCACTTCTCACTTTTATAAGCCTTGCAAAAATGCACTGCCAAGTCCTTGAAACATTAACCAAGAAAGAAAGAAGTTACTAACAAATATAATTAGCAAGGCAGTCACAACAGCAGTTGTGGTTGACTGTCCTACTCCTTTAGCTCCTCCTGTTGTCGTCAATCCCCAACTGCAACCAATTACGGCGATTAAAATCCCAAAGCAAAACGCCTTAAGCATGGCGCTAATAATATCCCAGATCCCAAGAAAGTTACGGGCTGAGTCTAGAAATACCGTATCAGATAGGTTGTAGACATTTGTCGCAATTATGAATCCTCCGAACATCCCTGTTATCAAAGACAGGAGGGTTAAAATTGGTAGCATTAAACAGCAAGCAATAACGCGGGGAATAACCAGATAATCGATTGGATCTGTTTTTAACATCAACATGGCATCGATTTGTTCTGTGACGCGCATGGTACCGATTTCGGCTGCAAAGGCAGAACCTACTCGCCCTGCCAAAACCACTGCTGTTAACACGGGAGAGAGTTCTCGTGTCAACGCTATAGAAAGCACCCCCCCGATAATGTTTCCTGCACCAAAGTTGATAAATTCCCGCGCCACTTGAATGGTAAACACCGCGCCGACGAAAATAGCCGTCAATAGGGCAATAAATAGGGAATCTGGCCCAACCGCTGCCATTTGTTCTAAGGTGTTGCGCCGATGGATTTTGCCCCTCAATAGGTGAACTAGTACTTGCCCACCCAGAAAAATCGCTGCCAGCAATCGCTGACTCCATTCTCCTAAACTGGATTTGGATGTAGTCTGGTTCAATGTTCTGTAGCTAACTCGGTAACTGCCTTAAGAATAGCGGAAGTCGTTGGGATAGGGAATGGGGGATTGGGGATTAACAAGAGGCAGAGGGGCAAGGAGCAGAGGGGAAAGAGGTATATTATTATTTTCCCCCTGCTCCCATGTCCCCTGTTTCTACTCCCAACGGGGCGGAATATTAACTTAGATTAAAAATGCTCTCAGGAAAGAAAGCTATTATTAAAGGTGCTGCAAACCAATAAATAGGTGTTAATCTTATTTTAAACCTTTATTTTGCAAGGCTTTTAGAGATTTAAGACATTTTTTATATCCCCAGCACGTGTTGTAACTGGTAGCCATCTCTTTTAATGAAAACTTAAGATTTTTGACAGATTGTCTGCTTAGGAGCGATCGCACGTATTGTAGAAAATGACAAACCGCTATCTAGCTATTGTCATCTCTACTCACGGAGTTTGTCCTAAATGACTATTTTCATTAACTTTCTCCGCTCCTTAGTACTTACGATCATATTTAGTTTTGTCGCTCCCATCTTCTTCGTTGGCGGTGGACTGCTCCTTTTATCCCTTATCGGTTCCTTTCCGGGTTTACAAGAGTTAACTGAGGCGATCGCCACTGAGATTATACGTTTTCTCGCCACCTTTGGCAGTGGGACTCCCCTGCGTGGATTATTTGTAATTAGCTTAACCTGTAGTTTCGTCGGGTCACTGTTTGATACTTATGTTTACTATCGGTATCAAATTTTACGAATAGACTCTTAAGTGATGTGAATAGTCTTCGTCAGGTGTTCATGGGCTGTACAACAGAGGAAAAATTGATCTTTCCCAAAATGAAAGTATTACTGGTCTTAACCTAAACAGGGATTAGTGTTGCTGAATGAAATTTTATTAATTAAATTGAGTACCGAAATTATTAATTAAATACTTATTGTTAATTAGTTATTAGTTATTAATTACTAATAAATGTTCCGTATGTCCCACTGTAGTAAACCAATCCGAAAACAGTCACAAAGCTAGTAAACTAAGGGCTTTGAAACTTTGAATTATGCAAAATGGCTAAAATAGCCTGTGCTAAACCACCACATTGGACGCTAAACTAGAGTTTGGCATTTTGTGTTGGCTGCAATCTTTAAGGAATTTATTAGCATTCATCGAGAATATCAAATAAAACTCACTGCAAAATATAAAAATTTCCTTAAAATCCTGATAAACATAATGCCTGCTCATGTTTCTTAACAGAGCAAAGAAGGTCGTCTGACCTCTGGGGATCTTATATTGAGTTTATTACGAGGAATGTTTACAGCTCATGGTTTGGCCGTTTAAGCCCAAGTTTAGAAAACAAATTGCGCGGATTGAAATTACTGGTGCGATCGCCGGTGCGACTCGCAAACGCGTCCTAGAAGCATTGAAAACTGTAGAAGAAAAAAAATTTCCGGCATTATTGCTACGTATCGATAGCCCTGGCGGTACAGTCGGAGATTCTCAAGAAATTTACAGCGCCCTGAAGCGTTTGCGCGAAAAAATTAAAATCGTCGCTAGCTTTGGCAATATTTCGGCTTCTGGAGGTGTCTACATCGGCATGGGAGCAGAACACATCGTATCTAACCCAGGTACAATTACGGGTAGTATTGGTGTGATTTTGCGTGGCAATAACTTGGAACGCTTGCTAGAAAAAATCGGTGTTTCCTTCCAGGTAATTAAGTCTGGCCCTTACAAAGACATATTGTCTTTCGATCGGCAGCTGACTCAACCAGAAGAAAACATCTTGCAAGAGTTGATTGACACAAGTTATCAGCAGTTTGTCCAAACAGTAGCTGATGGCCGTTCTTTAACAGTAGAAGCTGTGAAAAGTTTCGCCGATGGTCGGATTTTTACTGGACAGCAAGCCCTAGAATTGGGTGTTGTAGACCGCCTGGGCACAGAAGAAGATGCCCGTCGCTGGACAGCAGAATTAGTCGGACTAGATCCGGAAAAAACTCTCTGCTATACCCTAGAAGAACGTAAACCCTTATTGAGTCGCCTTCTACCAGGAAGTCGTCAAGTTTCATCAGGAATTCGATCTGGAATTGATTGGCTCGAATTTGAAATGTCTACTAGTGGTTTACCCTTGTGGTTATATCGACCCTAATATGAGTTAGGAGTTAGGAGTGAGAAGTTGAGAGTTTGAACTCCTAACTTCTAACTCCTAACTTCTAACTCCTAACTTTTATGTTTTTAGGAGGATTTTGGCGTGGAGTGGCAAATGCGGGCTATTCGTGGAGCAACAACTGCTTCAGAAAATACTGTTGAGGCAATCCGAGAGGTAGTGACAGAACTACTAGATGAATTGGAAAATCGGAATCAATTTCAGCCGACAGACATGATTAGTGTGACTTTTTCAGTGACACGCGATTTGGATGTGGTTTTTCCCGCTGCGATCGCTAGAGCGCGTCCTGGTTGGGATAATGTGGCCATGTTGGATGTGCAGCAAATGCACGTCGAAGGTAGCTTACAGCGCTGCATTCGGTTCTTAATCCACGCCTATCTGCCAGCCTCCGCCTCAATTCATCATATTTATTTACGCAACGCCGCTAGCTTGCGTCCCGACTGGAGTTTGCCCCAATCTTTACAAACATCACAGCCAGTAGTTAAGTCAAAAGTGTAAATTATTTAAATAAAATATATTTAACAAACAGCACAAAAGCATAATTATATGCTGACGCGGCTGCTCAACCTGCTGCTGATGGGAGAATTTTCCCTAATGGTATGGCTTATGCTTTGAGGAAATTATTATTGTAAGGTTTTTTGATGAAAATTATTGCTCACCAAAGACGCGATAAATCGCCGTCTCTACAAAAGATTGATTATTGTAGAGACGGCGATTCATCGCGTCTCTTGCCTTAACGAACAGTATTGGGTGTGTAGGAATAATTCGGTTCAAAAATTAATAATTCCATTGAACAATAACCTCTAAAGAGTACGATTTTACCAATTAAAGGTGCGATCGCTTCCAGAGGTTATTTTTATGGCTGTTGAAAAATCTTATTAGTTTAATTGAGCCTAATATTCTTCGCAACACCGTTGCTATGTTCAAGCTTGTTTTGACTTAGCGGTAAAGACTCTTGAGAAAGGTATTCTAAAAATTTAACTGCTTTTATTAAAGATTCTCCCGATAATTCTTCCAGCAGTGTTATTGCTCTTGAGCGAATTTCTTCAGGTGGAGTCATGGGCAAGTTGACCTCATTTACATCTAGGTTCAACTGTAATCCAAGTTTTTTGTCTTCCTCTCTGCCTAAAGTCTTATCCTTGCAGGTTTCTCGCTGTTGTAACTCTGAGCTAGTTATGAGCAGTGGAATCGTGGCGACATCATAATCATCCGGCTCTAATAATATTTTGAATGCCTGAAAACATCGAGTGAGAGAGTATCGATCAACTTTGTTGCTACAGCTTAAAATCTTACACAGGGTATGAGAGTCTAAACCTGTCTTAACACTCAGATTGATGAGTGTAAATCGCTTGTTGCCGTTTTCATTAAATTCTGTTTGTTGTTTTGCTAACTCAAGTTTATGTAATCCTTTAGGCGTAAGGATTACACCACGTATGCGTTGTTTTGGAAGCATAAAGAATACAGCTAAATTTGATTTCCGCAACACTTTAGGCAAAAAAGAGAGTCAGCCGAGAGGGAAAATCACAACTCATAGGTAAAAACAAAAAAGTATTACAAGAAAATGAAACAGCACTCATAGGTAAAGACAACAAATCATCACTAGAAAACACCGAAGAAGAGCTTGCAATATCATTAACAAATAAGCTTTATACTAATCCTTTAATTGCAACTATTAACCAAGAAAAGAATGATAAGTATGCGGACTTCTTGGGCAAATCAGCGTTGAAACCTATAGTTTTAGATTTCATTAATGCTATTGTTTTCTTTTTCATTAATGAAAAAGAAAACAATAATAAGTTCAGTGGCCCTTCTTATATTCCTTCAGAAACTTTCTCAACTACTTTATTAGAAACTTTACAAATTCCAAAAATATCTCATAAGTTCACTGAATCTAAGTTATTTGAATTTAAAAAGAACTTATTTTATGAGATATATCAATTGTTATTAATTGACGGTGTAGCCGATGGTCAGAAGAAAGCAAAAAAAGTTTTGCCTGCCGATTGTAAAGAAGGTTGGGACGATTTTAATAATACAATCAATGGCATTTTTGAGGATTTTAAGGACAAGGAAGTTGATTTGGACAAAACTATTACTCGAATGGGAAATTCTCTTAATAATTATATAGCAAAAGAAAAGCTCCCAGTTCATAAGTTTTCATCTTTTGTAAATCTATTTAAAGACGAGGAGATAAAATTAACAATATTAAAAATCTAGCCAAGTTTAATTAAAATAATGAGGGTATTTGACAAAGAGAGTGATGAATATAAACTGATTGTAAAACAAACAAATGAGACTAATAACGAAAACATTAACAACCTAGAGAAAGATGTTAAAAACTTAACTGAAGAAATTAGAAAACATACTGAAAAGAAAGATTCAATTCTCCAAAAAATTGAAGAGTTAGCTCAACAAAAAATTGAAGAGTTAAATAAAGAAATTGAAGAGTTAAGTCAAAAAATTAAAAAAGATACTAAAGAGAAAGATTCAATTATCGAAAAAATTAAAGAGTTAAATCAAAAAGAGATTTCATATCACAAAGAAATTAAAGAAATTAAAGATTTAATTAACAGTTTACCTAAATCTTTAAAAGAAAGTCTTGTTGCTCTCGTTGATCGTAGTCAATCTAAGGTTGCTACTTTTGAAACTACTGAGAAAGATATAAATCAACTACGCAAAGAAATTGAACTGTGGTTTGATCGCTCTATGGAGCGTGCTTCTGGTGTCTATAAGCGCAATGCTAAAGGAGTTGCTATTCTGATTGGCTTCTTGGTTGCTATTGTTGTTAATGCCGATACCTTTTATATGATACGTAGACTATCGACAGATACCAATCTGCGTAACACGATCACTAAAAATGCTGACCTAGCAAATACAAATTGTTCAAATACTGCATCGACAGATAAAGATAAAAATACAGATTTAAATTGTGTTCGCACTAAGACAAAAGCAGTTTTAGAGGAAGTTCCTCTTCCCATCGGTTGGGTTAGCAACAATCTAACAGATCAATGGAGTTTTCCAGTTGAAATAGATGTTGATTCAAATAGACCACAACAATGGGATGTTTTTGGTTTTAACGCTCAGAAAATCAGAAACCGACTATATCCTCAATATTCAGACGATCGTAAATCTTCTAAATCAAAGATTGATTGGCCCATTTGGTTATTATTTCATCTACTACTGCCTATTATCTTTTTTGGTTTCTTGATCTCCTGGGGTATTAAAATTTGGAATTCTAAAAAGCAGAATTATTTATTATTTCTATTGTTGTCTATTGTGACTGCTTGCCTAATTATTTTTACAGGTTTAAAAGTAATTTTTGGAGTGCTTTTAGGATGGGGCATAAGTGCTGTAGCTATATCAATGGGAGCATCCTTCTGGTTCGATTTAATTGGTAAATTTATTAATATTCGTAATACAGGCCCAAAACCTGTGTCATCTACCAAAGATAAAATTGTTTCTAATGACAATACCTTAGCCAAAAAATGAGTATGGAGAGAGGGGTGGTCTGTAGTAGAGTTATTGTCTTCCACTACGTTCACCTAATGTAAGCGATCGCACTTTCGGTAAACTTTAGAGGCGATCGCTCAAATCTAAAACCCTCAACAAAACAGAGAAAGCAAGGGGCTAAAATCCTTCGTATACCAAAAAATTTCTCTCTTTATCTTCCCTGTAGCAACTTCCGTCTTCTTTGCAGCAACTTCCGCCTTCACGTTTCCGTGTTTCGCGTACCCTGTAGCAACTTCCGTCTTCCTTGCAGCAGCTTCCGTCTTCACATTTCCGTGTTTCGCGTACCCTGTAGCAGCTTCTGTCTTCCCTGTAGCAACTTCCGCTTTCACGTTTCCGTGTTTCGCGTACCCTGTAGCAACTTCCGCCTTTAAGATAACGGGAGTTTAATTACTGCGATCGCCTGCATACATCACCAACTGAAATTACTGATTTGGCTTTCTTTTGAGAGCGATCTAATCAATTACTCTTAATATCAAGTAAAAGTGCGATGCCTGCGGCGGGCGTAGCGATCGCATAAAATTGTGCCGCAGTAGAACTTTTAGATTTTTTTGGGATGGTAGTATGATTAAATTGTACTTATTTTTTCCAAAGCGTTGAGTAGCTAAGTAGAGAATCGTGCTTTGTCGGTGATAAAATTCTACAGCTTTTTTATTTTCCTACACGTTTAAACGCTATTACAAGCCAATGTGCAATTACTCATGAATTTTTGAGTACTACCTCAAAAAAACCTTTATTTAAAAGTTGGGCGATGACACAGACAACTACAGAGCGTCTATACTCTTTTGAAGAATATCTCGCTTATAACGATGGTACTGATAGCCGTTATGAACTGGTGGATGGGAAACTAGAACGCATGAATCCACCAACTTTTAGACATTTACTAATTTCTGACTTTATTCAGGATAACTTTAAGGCAGAAATCAATCGCTTGAGTTTACCTTGGCTATGCTTTAGAGAGGCAGGGGTAAGAACGGGATGGCGAAAGTCAAGATTGCCTGATGTTTATGTTGTAAGGGCTGAAGAGGTAATGGAATTCCTTGATGAGTCTGCTGTTTGTCAGTCTGCGCCGATATTAGTAGTAGAAGTTGTCAGTCCTGATTCAGTAAAACGCGATTATCGATATAAGCGTTCTGAATATGCAGCGTTAGAGATTCCTGAATATTGGATTGTCGATCCAATAGAGTCAAAAATTACGATTTTATTGTTGTCAGAAGGATTGTACGAGGAAAAAGAGTTTAGTGGGAGTGAGCAAATTGTGTCTGCAACTTTCCCGGAAATTGCACTTACAGTTGAACAAGTGTTGTCTGCGGGTAATGTTGGTTAAAAAATAGACTATCGCTTCTGCTAATTATGACAAGGCTGTAAAACTCTGGGCTTACGTGACGTACCTACACGCGATCGCTTTGGGAGGTTATTTTTATATAGCGATGCGATTTCATTTATGAAATTATTTGCGTAGTAATGCAATCTTGCTACAGTCAAGAAGCTTTTTTAAGTTATACTGAATTTTTTAAAAAATCAAATATGAGTCCTATCGATTAAAATTTATGTAGGAGGTAAGCTAGATGTTAAAAACAATTCAAGGAATTTATAAAAACGGCAAAATTGAATTAGCTGAAACACCAGAAGGTATTACTGAAGGTTTAGTGTTTGTCACCTTCCTAGAAACTAAACCCAGCCAATGGCCAGAAATAATTATGCAATATTCGGGTACAAAAGAAAGTATTATCTTTGAATCATATCGAGAGGAACTGATACCACCGAACGAAATAGAACTTTAATTATGTATGGGTTATTTACTGGATACTTGCGTCATTAGTGATTTTGTCAAAGGAGAAGAAAACACCCTCAAGCGAATAAAGTTAATCTCCCCTACTGAAATTTTTGTTTCATCTTTAACAGTTATGGAGGTGAAATATGGATTAGCTATAAACCCACAACGCGCTGTTAAAATCCAATCAACTATTGAAATATTATTAGATTCAATTAAAATTTTACCTTTTGATTCAAAAGAAGCAGAACAAGCAGCCCAGATCAGAAGCTTTCTTAAATTAGCTGGTTCACCTATTGGTGCTTATGATGTACTTATAGCAGCTACCGCAGTAATCAATAATCATATTGTGGTGACATCTAATGTCCGAGAATTTCAAAGAGTACCTAACTTGCAAATCGAAAATTGGCGTTCTGTGTGAGTTTAATTACTGCGATCGCAGCGTAGCTTGCTTCCTGTAGCCTAGAACAACGATGAGGCGATCGCAAACATCCACAGAACTAGAGAATTTGAGGTATTGTTGCTACATTCCATAACAATCTTTAGGGTAAGGGAAAATTTTTTGCTATGATATCTAAGCTCATCAAACAATGTGAATGTAGATATTTAAGACAAGCAATGAAAAAGGTTACACTAACGGAATTAAGTAATAATATTGAGCGTCTACTAGATGAGGTGCTAGAAACAGGTATTCCACTAGAAATTAACAAAAATGGTAAGTTATTAAAAATTGTTCCTATAGAAAAAAAAGATAAAATTAAAAACTTAACATTTAAATCTGATGCTATTCAAGGAAATCCAGATGATTTAGTTAATATCAGTTGGGAACAGGAGATTAATATTGATTTATCTTGACACTCATGTTGTAGCATGGCTCTATGCTGGCTTGACAGATAAATTAACTGATATTGCTAAAACATTAATTAATGATAATGACGTTTATATTTCGCCAATTGTGAGATTAGAATTACAGTATTTATATGAAATAAAACGTCTTAAAGATAAACCGGATGTGATTATTCCTAACCTGTCCGAGGAAATTGGTTTAAAAATATGTAATCAAAACTTTAATGATATTATCAGTACTAGCTTAACTATTACTTGGACTCGCGATCCTTTTGATCGGATTATTACGGCGAATGCTTTATTAAATAATAATATATTACTGAGCAAAGATGAAAATATTCTGAATAATTACCTGTATGCAAAATGGCGTGATTAATGGAATATATGCTGAGATTTCCAAGATTATGAGAGTTAGGATCAAAACGTAGTCTGCCGCACACAAGTAACTATATGACATCCACATCGCGTGTTGTTCATAGTGACCCCGATATATTGGGGGAAAGTACTGTTTTTGTTGTTACTCGTATGCTGATAAAAACCTTGCTTGATTATCTAGAAGCGGGTGACTCACTGGATAAGTTTTCAGATCACTTTTCTAGCGTCAGCCGTGAGCAAGCCATCCCCGCTCTAGAATTAACAAAGGAAATGCTGCAACAACTCTATTCTTTTTGATGATGAAACCGAATTCCTAAAAAGATGTCGTAAACAAACTCAAAAAAGTCCTTTTTCTGCAACAATCCTGAAGTTTGGTAACATCCTTTTTCATCTAACAGGGGTTTCATTACATAGTATGCAGTTTGATAATTATACCAAGGAATAGAAGGCCACAGATGATGAATTAAGTGGTAATTCTGTCCCATAATCAGAATATTGAGAACTTGGTTCGGGTAGACGCGAGCATTTTTCCAGCGATCGCGCTCCGCAAAAGGACGATGGGGCAAATAGTCAAAAAATAATCCCAGTGCTATCCCCACTACAAAAGCTGGTATGAACCAAAAATTGAGAATGTAACCCAAAAAGTGGTATTGCACTGATATATAAACAATTACACCAACAATTAAGCGACTGACGAACCATTCTAGTAGTTCGTATTTACGCCACAGTCGCCGTTGAAAGAAAAACACCTCGTGATACAAAAATCGCACCGCAATCAGCCACAGTGGGCCACCCGTAGAGACATAATGATCTGGGTCGTCTTTAGGATGGTTGACATGGCCATGATGCTGTAAATGCACCCGCGTAAACACTGGAAAAGCAAAAGCTAGCATCAACGCACTGCCATGTCCTAACATCGCATTCATCACCCGGTTACGATGAGCGGATTGGTGACAAGCATCGTGAATAACCGTCCCAGCGCAATGCAACGCAATAGTGTTAACGCTAAAGCAGAGCCAGTGGGGCCATTCCCAAAGCCAGTAACCAAAGTTAGATAACACCAGCATTGCTACAGCTACCAAAAACAGCAATAGCGTGGGATTAAAATCACCAGGAGGCGCTAAAAATTCCTTTGGCGGGATTGTCAGTGGCTTTCGTGCCTCCGATGCGATCATTTCTAACATTGACTCCTTCTTAATCAAACATTACGAATATACGATAAATATTAGGGAAGAATAAAGTTTTGTAACCTTTTGTATAGCAATATTTATCCACAGCTTTGCATATCAGTAGATGAATAACGCTATGATTCCAGACAAGAACTAATCTTTACTGATAAGTGGGGTATGGCAATTGGCAAAAAGTTGATGGGATAAACTCTTTCGTTGGGAGGATGGATACAAGATTGATGTACTATATCTAGTCTATCCCACAGCCCTCACTCTCCCATAAAACCTCTCTAACTGCTTATATCTATTGGTATAGCAGTGACTGAAAAGGAGATGCAACTTAAGTTACGATGACTTCCCAGATAGCTCCCTCACTTCAGCCCCTATGCAATTAAGAGATTCTCTGCGCCGGACAAAAATTGTCGCTACTATTGGCCCCGCCACTAGTAGTCCTGAAATGCTCAAGGCGATTATTGAAGCGGGAGCCACGACGCTGCGGCTAAACTTCTCCCACGGAACTCATGCCGACCATCAGCGTAGTATTCGCTTAATTCGGCAAACCGCTTTTGAATTAAATCAACCAGTGGCAATTCTTCAAGATTTGCAGGGCCCAAAAATTCGCTTGGGGAAGTTTGACAACGGGTCTATAGTTTTGGCAAAAGGCGATCGCTTCACCTTGACAAACCGTCCGGTGGTAGGCACGCAGGAAATTAGCTGCGTCACCTACGATTATTTAGCCGAAGAAGTACCTGTTGGTGCAAAAATCCTCCTCGATGATGGACGAGTAGAAATGGTCGTGGAGGAGATTAACCGAGACAAAGGTGATTTGCATTGTCGCATTACCGTGCCTGGTAAACTTTCTAACAATAAAGGTGTAAACTTTCCCGGCGTTTATCTGTCAATTAAGGCAATGACCGACAAAGACCGAGAGGATCTGATGTTTGGTCTAGATCAAGGTGTAGATTGGGTGGCACTTTCCTTTGTCCGCAATCCGCAGGACATGATCGAAATTAAAGAACTAATTTCCAGTACAGGCAAGCAAGTGCCGGTGGTTGCCAAAATTGAAAAACATGAAGCCATTGAACAAATGGAGGCAGTTCTGGCTTTGTGTGATGGCGTGATGGTTGCCAGAGGCGACTTAGGGGTGGAATTGCCAGCAGAAGATGTTCCGGTACTCCAAAAGCGGCTAATTGCTACAGCAAATCGCTTAGGGATTCCCATCATCACCGCCACCCAGATGTTAGACAGCATGGTGAGCAATCCCCGTCCCACTCGCGCGGAAGTGTCAGATGTGGCAAACGCGATTTTAGACGGCACAGACGCGGTGATGCTCTCCAATGAAACTGCTGTGGGTAGCTTCCCTGTAGAAGCAGTAGCGACGATGGCGCGGATTGCCGAGCGGATGGAGCAGGAAGAAGCCCAACACTTAAACTTGCGTTCTGTGAGAGATTCCCGGCGCTCCATTCCTAATGCGATTAGTCAAGCTGTAGGTCAAATTGCCGAACAACTAGGTGCAGCTGCAATTATGACCTTAACGCAAACTGGGGCAACTGCTCGCAATGTCTCTAAGTTCCGTCCCAATACACCGATTTTGGCTGTTACCCCCCATGTGAATGTAGCGCGGCAGCTACAAATGGTGTGGGGAGTAAAACCGCTATTGGTGCTAGGATTACCTTCCACTGGTCAGACATTCCAAGCTGCGATTAATGTGGCTCAGGAGTTGAAGTTACTTTCGGAGGGAGATTTAGTAGTAATGACTGCTGGTACACTCCAGGGAATTTCCGGCTCCACAGATTTGATTAAGGTTGAAGTGGTGACGGCGGTATTAGGTCACGGAATTGGATTAGGACAAGGTTTAGTGAGTGGTCGCGCACGGGTAGCTAATACTGGCATGGATGTTAGTAACTTTAATCCTGGAGACATATTGGTTGCACCGCGCACTAGTGCCGATTTTGTAGAGGCTATTCGGAAATCTGCCGGGATTATTACGGAAGAAGAAAGTCTCACAAGTCACGCGGCGGTGATTGGCTTGCGTCTAGGTGTGCCAGTGATTGTTGGCGTGAAGCAGGCAACACAGGTGATTCGCGATGGAGCAATTATAACGCTGGATCTGCAACGGGGTTTGATTTACTCTGGGGCAGTGAGAACGCCTTAGAAGTGGAGAATGGGGA
>NZ_JADEXU010000107.1 GCF_015206895.1 Nostoc sp. LEGE 12450
AGCTAGATTAGAGATATTTATAAATTGGCTAGTTTGGTAGCTTATTGGTCGTGAAGAAAGAGAATAATTAAGGTTACAGCAGCGCTAACATAGAATTTAATTCCATCAAGAAATAAAGTATGCCCAAAACTTGGAACATCAAGATAGATAACTATATTCAAGCCAACCCCAATTGCATCATCGCCACCGCCCATGTAGACAGCTTTCCGATAGACCTGCCGCTAGAACCGAACATCCGCGAACCGAATCGCAAAAGCGCGACCTACAGACAAATGTTCGATTCACTGACCACCGAACCCGAAAAATTCTTCTCTCGTCATAGCGGAATCGTTCTGTCAGCCAATAAAGTTAAGCCTGTCAAGAACAAAACTGAACTAGAGCTAGAAGTCTTAGAAGCTAACGAGGGTGGCAGCGACGGCATTATTAACGGGGGGCATACAGTTTTAGCTTTTGAGCAAGCGAAAAATTACAAATATGACCTAACCGAAGCCAGAGTAAAAGTTACGATTCACATCGGGCTGACTGAAGAATCAGCTAAAGATATAGCCCTAGCTTCAAATACTACAACGCCAGTAGATTCTCGCTCCAAAGTCAACGCCAGGGGTGATTACAAATTCATCAAGCAGTACTTAGCTTCCTTAGAACAGAAAGAAGATAGGAAATTCCGCATCGCCTATTACCAGAATCAAAGCGGCGCTCCCAGAAATGCCCAGTGTAATGTCACCCATTTGCTCAAGCTCCTTTACTGCCTCGACAGAAATAAATACAACCCCGACGGCAATAAACGAACCAAACACCCAGCAGGGATGAGTCTTCCAAGTAACATCACAGACGCAGAAAGAGAAAGATTAACCGCCTTACTGCCTCTCTTGACTCATGCTCTGTGGATAGAGCAAAGACTCTACGAAATAATCCAAGAATATATCAGCAACCCCAGAAGAAAGGGTGCTAACGACCTAGCATCAATTGATATACGTAAAACGACGTTATTGCCTGACAGTAAGTATTCATTCGGGTTTGGTGCGCCAACAGACCTGGCATTACCGATAATTGCGTCCTATCGGGTATTTCTAGACAAAGACTATAAATGGATTCTGCCATTTAACGAATTTGCTGAAGATTTTCTCCAACACTTGTGGAATAACTACTTCCGCAAGTATTTGGTGTCGGAGAAAACAGCAGGAAATACAGTCGGTACGAAAATCAGCCGCAATCAAGAGATTTGGGAAAGTTTGTACATTTCGGCGCAGAGTTATCTAAATCAGCACTTGGTGAAAATGGTTAACTCCAGTAAGTCAGAAGAACCGAAAGTGACACAAGGTGGAAATAAGAGGGCAAAAAGGAAAAGCAATGGGATTAACGCAACCACTCCCCCTAAATGAATATTCTAAAACACGGTTAACTATTAACCCAACAAACTTTTAATCTTTCCCGTATTTGAGGCTGGGTATTCAGGTAATCTTTTAACCAACCGCATCCCCGTGCTAATAGCTCATCTAATTCGTCAATCCGCCAAATCAGCACCTTGTTCTGCTCAGGAGAATTACCCTGAACATGGGCGAGAATATATTTACCATCCGGGCTAAAATGTACTGGCGATATAAATGTAGATGAATACTTATACTGTGCAAGTTGCCTACCCAACACATCCCAAACGCGATAAATTTTATCATCTGAAGCTGTAACAATCCTCTGACCATCCGGGCTAAAAACAGCAAATCCAACCCTACCTTGATGCGGTATTTCAACTAATTCTTTACCAAAAGTATCCCAAATAATCACCCTATTATCTGAAGAAGTAGCAATAATTAGTTTTCCATCTGGACTAAAGCTAGGGCTATAAATCTCTTGATTGGCTTTAAATTCTGATATTTTTTGACCAGAAGTATCCCAAATGCTTACTATCCTGCCGTCGCTCGTAACAATCCGTTCTCCATATCGACTAAAGCTAGCACCAGAATAACTATTTTCACTTCCTGTAAAGTCTACTATTTTTTCACCCGAAATATTCCACAAACTTGAGTAACTTTTACCGTCATAATCAAACCTAGCCAGAATATATTTACTATTAGGATTCCAAGTAATGCCTCTGGCTTTGAATGTAGTTATTAACTTACCAGACTCCGACCAAATTCTAGTTTTATTATCATCAGTTGTAGTTAAAATATACTTGCCATCTGGACTAAAAGCAGCATATATTACCAATTTTTCATGCCCAGAAAGCAATAATAACTGTTTTCCTAATATATCCCAAACACGAACAGTTTTATCGGCTGATGCTGTGACAATTTTTTTTCCATCAGGGCTGAAATTAGCGCTACTAACTACGTCTGAATGTCCTATAAATCTTGCAAAATGCTTACCATAACTATCCCAAATTAATACAGATTTTCTAGTTGGGGTAACAATATATTTACCATCGGGACTCCAGCTTGCTCCCGTAATAGCGTCTTTTGAATTGATAGTTACTGGTATTTTATCGGATAAATCCCAGATACTAACCATTTTATCTTGTCCAAAGGTAACAATATATTTACCATCAGGACTCCAATGAGGATTTCTTTGATCTCCTGTCAGTTCGGTGAGTAAATCACCTGATAAATCCCATACTTTTACACCTTCATCTCTTATATCCCACACTTTTATAGTGTCATCGGTAGTAAAAAATCGTTTACCATCTGAACTAAATCCTGCATCACCATTTAGTGCTTTCTCATTTTTTATTTCTCTAATCAGCCTACCAGATAAATCCCAAACGTGAGTTTTCTCAGATGTTGATATGAAAATACGCTGACTGTCAGGGCTAAATCCAGCATCCATAATTGACCATTTGTCGTCTACTTTAAATCGCGCGATTTGTTTACCTGAAACATCCCAAACATAAGAGCCACTAGAGTTAGTTAAGATATATTTTCCATTCGGACTCCAATAAGCACTGTTAACAGCCATTGAATATCCTGTGAATGTTCGCAATAGTTTACCCGATGTATCCCAAATCCGGGCAGTCTTATCATCAGAAGCAGTGAGAATATATTTCCCATCCGGGCTAAAATTGGCACTATTAACTTTACCTTGATGTTGAAGTTGTAGTAATAAATTACCGGATAAATCCCAGATCCGGGCTGTTTTATCATTAGGGGTATTAACTATGCTTTTACTATCCAAACCTGTTTCAATAACAAGTGGATTTCCAGAAGTCGTAATGACACGTTTACCCTCTAGGCTAAAACTGGCGCTAGTTACAGCTTCTTGATGTTTAAGTATCGCCAATTGTTTCCCGGAAAAGTCCCAGATCCGAACTGTTTTATCATTAGAAGTAGTGAGAATATGCTTTCTATCTGGACTAAAATTAGCAATAAAAACTCCGTCTTGGTGTCCTTTTAGTTCGGTTATAAGCTTACCTGACAAGTTCCAAATACGAGCAGTCTTATCATTAGAAGCGGTGACGATGTACTTTCCATCATGGCTCCAGTTCACAGTTGTAATATCGTCTTTATGAGCAACGAATCGCTTGATTTCATGGAGATTATCAAGTATTGTTTGTAAAGCTAAAGTTGGACTGCTTGCAGGGTATTTTTCTAGATAACGTCCATCTTTTACTATTTTTTTTAACCTTTGTCCTGCATCCATCGCTGTCACTAAAGATTCAATTTGTTTTGTTTCAAACTGTTTTAGGGCTGCAACTCCTGCTTGTTCTAATCTTATACCTTCTTGGACTTCTCGTAATTGGTTAGTTGATATAATTGCTCCGACAAAAGCAATAGCTGCTCCGATAAGAGAACAAATAAGAATTCCACTACTAATACGAATTTGTCGTTTGGCTTTATGTTGGGCTGTGGTTAAAGTATCGTTAGCTTGTGCTAAAATGCGACTTTCTTGTTCTTGAAGAGATAATGCCGTAGCTATTTCTTGTTTTTCCAACTCCTGACTAGCAGTTAAAAACTGGTAATCTTGCTCAGTTAAGCATTTATTTGCTGCCCAATTCTTTGCTTCTTCTAATGCTAACCCTTGCAATAATCTAGAATTATCTTGACAGCTAGAAGCAAACCAAGCTGATAATCCTTCTGAATAAGGCCTTAAATCGGCGAGCGCTTTTTCTACCCAGTTAAAATCAAAAATATTTGCATAAATACGGTTATAAACCCTTAAATATCCCTGCTGTTCTACAACTAATCCAGATAGCCGTAATTCTATTTGTTCTGGACTGTCATAAGCAGAGATTTGTCCTAATTGTAAAATTTTCTGATATAAACCTAGCAATGCACCTGTATTATGCTTGCTTATCAAAATTCTATCTTTGATGGTTTTTAAATGGGGTGGTTCGTCTTGTGATTCCCAGCTTTCAATTATTTGCTGTCTAACAATATTCTCCACCCATTCGGCTTCTGTAATTTCTCCCTTTGCTTTTAGCAAGTCATAATGAATAAAGTTTTGGGAAGTTACTAACAAATCGCATAATTTTTGTGTAAGTAAGGGTTGTCCTCCAGTCCATGCTAAAACTTCTTGCAAAATAGCTTCTGGATTTTCAATCCCTTTTAACCCTGATGCTAAAGGTGAAATTTCGTGTATTTTAAAACCATTAAGTTGAATTGCACGACCGATATTAAAGGGTGTTCGTACTTTATCCGCAATTAAATTACTAGGTGTTGCTACTCCAAGAAGCACAAAAGTAATCCTCTTAAACTCGTTATTAATATTACGTTTTTCATAACAACTTCTAATCCAAGCAAAAAAATCATAACCCTTAAATTTTAAGCTTAAAATACTATCAATCTCATCAATAAAAACAACTATTTCACTTTTGATTTTTTCTAACAAAACTTTTTCAATAAATATATCCAAACGCTGTAGTGGTGATAATTCGGAGTTTTCCTTCCACCATATTCTAATAAATTCGCTGGGGTTAGCTATTTCAAAATTTGCAACTAATGTGTAAACAATACCTGCATACCACTGTTCCGGATTTATATCTTTACTACCGCGTCCAGAAATGTCAATCGTAGTACAAGCGATTCCTTCTGCTTGCAGTCGTTTGATTGTACGAACTTGCAAGCTAGTTTTACCCATTTGTCGGGAATTAAAAATATAACAAAATTTCCCAGCTTTCAGTTCGTTGTAAAGGTCAAAATCTGCTTGTCTAACTACGTAGCAGGGAGCATCTTCTGTAAGACTTCCACCAACTTTATAGGAAAAATTATTGCTCATTATCTAATCAAATTACTAATTATTTTAAGTTGTCAATATTTCTTAATTATTACAAAAACAGTTTGTGGGGCTTGTAAAAGCGTAGTGTCACGCACCCAATTATATCGTGGTGCGTGACGGCAAATAGATTATTTCTTTTTTGCACATATAATAGACTTGTCCGAAATATTAACTTAGGAAAAGAAAAATGGTAAAACGTTAAATTGAGCGTCTACCATTTTTCAGAATTAGTTATGGTTTTTGATTATATCGAGAAATATCCACACCGGACAAAACAAATTTTAGGAATTAGTTACGAGCAACTCCAAACACTGTTAGAATGTGCCCAAAAGCGACACAAAGAAATAAAAGAGAAACAGGAGAGTCAAAAGATTAGAATCAATGCGTCAGGAGGAGGTCGCCCTACAAAGTTGTCAATCCAAGAGCAAGTATGTTTGTGCTTATTTTATTTAAGACAAATGCCAACATTTCAAGTGTTAGGAATGTTGTTTGGTGTTTCTAAGACAGAAGCTAATGATACATTCCATGATTGGATACCCATTCTTCGTGACATCTTACCATCTAGTTTATTAGAACAAGTCTCAAATAATGAAAGCGATTTACTGTTTGTTCAAGAAGTCTTAACGAACTTTAGACTATTAGTCGATAGCATGGAACAGCCAATAAATAGACCTTCTGACGATAAAGAGCAACAAAAATATTTTTCTGGAAAGAAGAGGCAACATACTTTAAAAAATCAAGTAATTGGGTTGCCAGAAGCTAAAGATATTGTCGAGGTAGACATAGGCTCTCGTGGTCCAACAGCAGATATAAGTTTGTTCCGTAAGTCTCAGGAAAAATTTGATAAGTCTCAACCATTTTCAGGGGATAAGGCATACCAAGGTGGTGAAAATATTACTACCCCTCATAAAAGAAAACCTAAACAAGAATTAACCCAGCAACAGAAAGATGAAAATAAGGCTTTATCTAGTAATCGCATATTTATTGAGCATTTGATTCGGTTGCTAAAAATATTTCGCATAGCCTCACAAAGATTTCGCTTAAGGATTGATACTTATGAACAGATTATCTTAACAGTTTGTGGGTTAGTGAGGCTAAGAATTGGTAGTTTAGTTTTACCAAATTAATTACTATTAATAGTAATGCTAACTTAGATAAACAGGGAGTATTATTTATGACTCTAAACTAACAGTAACTATCTCAAAACCTTATGATTACGTTTTCACGAAGATATCAAAGCTTGCTCTCAAAGCTTTGAACAGTCTGGCTTTGGAGTTTTCGGACAAGTCTAATTCATGCCGTCACACACCAGGAGAGCCTATTTTGGTTAATAATTTAGTCCTGATAATTCATTTCTTACTTTCTCCAGCATATCTTGATATCGAGGTTCTTGGAAACCACTTCCGAAAGATCCATTTAAATATTCCTGAAGGAGTTTTTCTGCTGCTTTGTAATCTGCTTTTGCACTTTCTTTATTCCCTAAATCATCGTAAAGATTACCTCTTAATAAGTACTCGTCAACATTGAAACTACTATCACCAATTAATTGAGTCAAATCTGAAACCGCTTTCTGTTTTTCGCCTAATTTTTCATAAGCCCTAGCCCTATTCCAATATGCAGGACGACTAAAACCAAGCCTACCTTTATTTTGCCTAATGACTTCGGTATAGTCTGCCACTGCTGCTTTGTAATTCCCAATTGCAGCGTAAGCATTTGCACGATGATAGTAAGGTTCTTCAGCTTTAGGATTGAGCCGAATTGCCTGCGTGAAAGAAGAAACCGCAGCGAGTAAGTCTTTTTGGCAGTCCTCTTGAAAGTGTCCCATGTCTATGAAGTCGTTTATTGTATTAAGATGTGGTGGCTTCAGAGTTTGACAGTCAGTAGAAGCATTAGAAGCTGGTATTTGTGCAACTAATGGTATCGAAAAACCTAGTAGCAAAATAGATGATGCATAAGCTAATAAGGAAGGTATAGAGAAGGCAAATTTCATAATTATATAATCCAGAAATATTTTCAGTTAAAGTAGGACTAGTGTTCACAGGTTGCACCTTGATCCTTATTCCTACTAATCCCATTTAACCTTAACTAAACTTGAGTTCGCATAGGAGTATATCGAGTACGTATCGACTTTGTAGTGAGATTGAATATTTTAAAATTTCGCCAAAAAAACAAATTTAGCAGTTGTAATATCAGAAATGCCACGTTCAGTTAGAGTACGTCCTGAATTCATATCACAGGTTAAGTCGGCACTCCCGCGTAATGGCTATATTCGTCAAATTGATTTAGCAGAACATTTGCAAATATCTCAATCTACTATCAGCAGTTTTCTTAATGGCAGAGCAGTAGATTACCTTAACTTTAGAGAAATTTGTCGTGTTTTAGGGCTGGAATGGCAAGATATTGCTGATTTAACTACTGATTTAACAGTGGAAAGTGGGAAAAATATATTTTCATTACCCTTAGTACGCACTACAGAGGAAAATAACAAAGAAACTCAAGAAATATCTTCATCCCACTCTCTAGAGCATCCATCCGGGCAAATACCATTAGATTCACCATTTTATATCAAACGTTCCCCAATCGAAGAACGATGTTATGAACAAATTCATAAACCCGGTGCTTTAATTAGAATTAAAGCACCAAGGCAGATGGGTAAAACGTCTCTTCTGGCAAGAGTTGTTAATGAATCTCATTCTCAAGGAGATTGTACCGTCATCTTAGATTTCCAACTTGCAGCCCAGGAGATTTTCGTTAATTCAGATAAGTTTTTACGCTGGTTTTGTGCAAGTGTTGGTTTAGCTTTAAATATCCCCAATAAACTTAGTGAATATTGGGATTTAGCGGAAATGTTGGGTAGTAGTATGGCATGTAAAGCCTATTTTGAAGAATATTTACTACCAACAATCAATAAGTCGCTAACCCTTGGTTTAGATGAAGTTGATAAAATTTTTGAATATCCCGAAATTTACCGAGATTTCTTTGGATTGCTACGCGCTTTACACGAAGAAGGCAAACGGCGAGAGATTTGGAAAAGACTGCGATTGGTGATTGTACATTCTACAGAAGTTTATGTTCCTCTTGATATTAATCAATCACCGTTTAATGTAGGGTTATCTATAGAATTACCTGAATTTAATAATAAACAGGTTTTGGACTTAGCTCAAAGGTATAAACTAGATTTGGATGAAACAAAAGTTGAAAAATTAATGATGCTAGTGGGCGGACATCCATTTCTAATACGTTTTAGCTTTTATCATATAGCTAATAAAAACGTTACTTTAACACAGATCCTACAAAATCCCACAAGTTCATCGAGTATCTACGCAGACCATTTACGTCGTCAAAGTTTAATTCTTACGCAAAAGCCGGAATTAGCAAATGCAATGAAAAATGTAATTATTAATAAGTCTGCCAAGCTCTCGACAGTAACTAAATTTAAATTGCACAGTCTTGGACTGGTAAAATTACAAGGAAATAGCGTATTACCAAGCTGTAATTTATATAATCAGTATCTACAAATTCATTTGTAAATAAACAAATATTTTGTTGACTGATCAAATCTTTGTCAGCACTGTGAGCGAATGTCTCATAAGTTTTTTAGCGATAGCTTGTAAAGTTATAAATTTCCGTTTATTTCTAACTAAAGTTATCAACTACAGACGGCAGAATTACAGAATAAGGATAGTTTTATGGCTGAATCTTTACACATTGTGATTGGTGCTGGCCGGCAGGCTGTGTCGTCGCCAACCGCCTCACAAAAGATAGTGGAACAACCGTTTTGTTACTCGAAGCTGGTGGCCCTGATACCAAACCTGAGATTCAAGTTCCTGTGGACTGGCCCAAACTATGGGGTTTGTTCAAAAGTAACGGCGATTACCTAAAAATATTGATTTAGCCTACGCCAAGTGATTGTCTAGCCATCTGTTTATATTCATCTAAGCCTGACTTGAGCGCAAATTCTGCGATGGCTATGGGATAAGAAGCAGCCAGTTCAATCACTTGTTCTGACATCTTCGACCAAATACGTCCACCCGATGAGGCGTATGCTGATATCAGCTTATTCAAAGCGTCTTCACCAAAAGTGCGGTAATGGGCGACAAAATCACGGGCTGGGTCAGTGACGGCTGCCTCAGTCCAGTCAATGAAGCCAGTTACCTGTACTTGGGCATCGATCAAAATATGCCCAGCGTGTAAATCACCATGAGTTAACACTGTTTCTTTTGTCCAAAGCTCATCCCTTTGGAGCCAAGATTGCCAACGGTACCACAACTCTTCACCAACACCAAACTCATTCTTCACTGCATCCATCTTCTGTTTCATCGCCGCACGTACTTCTTCAGCGGTTTCAATGGGAAGACCAATTGCGCGTGCTTCCTCAATGCTAACTTGATGAAGAGAGGCAATCCCCTTAGCTAGCGATTTATGAAACTGGTCGGGTGGATTTGCTGGATCAATTTCCCACACATAAGCTTTTGCTTCAGAGTCAATTGTGCCTGTTGGCACACCGTTTAATGCCCGGTAAGCAATGAGTTCATCTGTGCAAATATTCCATTGTGGCACTTCCACATTCAGAAGAGGGGCAATCAGTTCCAGTGTGCGTTTTTCCTTATCCACCGACGGTAGAACGTCCTCCCGCCGAGGAAGACGCAAAATCCAGCGTTCTCCATAAGTGTCCCTTGCTAACACAACTTGAAAATCAAGACCCGATTCATTAAATTGCAGCGAGTCATCTTGGATAGTCAAATTATGCTTGTGGGCTAGTTCAAGCACTTCCTGCTTTGATTTTGTCTTTTTAATCATGTCTCCTTACCACTACGCATCAAGAATGCTGACTACTGCTGCACAACACAACATTTAATTTAAGCATCGAACATGGGCATAGGCAACCATTCCCCATCGTGGTAAACGGCTCGTTTTGCAGGAAATTGTTGAGCAATCGCTTCTAGTAGTAAAAATTTTATCTAAGTCCAAAATAAGCGTAATTTTCAAAACAAGTTTAATAGTATATCTAAAAAAATTGGCTCAGTGAAAGTGTTACGGAGAAGTTTCAAAAATGAAATTTACAAATGCTACAGCATGTATGTCCCTAATAAAGATGTACTATTATTTAGTTTCTTGAGCAAAAATGTACTATTATTAGTTTCTTGAGCAAAGATGTACTATTATTAGTTTCTTGAAAAAAAGATGCACTATTATTAGTTTTTTGAAAAAAAGTGTGAGAAATTACAGTGAATTATTGGGAAAATGAGTGTACTATAAAGCTATTAAAGGGGTGTGAGATTGAAAAAGTTATACTAAGGAAATGTGAGGATATTAAAACTTATTTATCCAGTGTAATTGGCGCGTTTACACAATTAGAATTAATGCAAACTAAAAATTTAATTTAAAACTGGTATGAACTCCAGAGACATTTATTTATTCAGATGGATCGTGACTTTATTCTACTAGACATATTAAACAACAGATGAGCTTGAATTCAATTGGTCGGATTGCTGTCAATGCGTAAGTTATGACCCCGGTTGAAGGCAATGGAATGCTGCTAGCTAACTCCATCATTGCCGCGAATGGTAACGAAAGAGAACAAGTATTACCCTACTTTATGAAGTAAAACTGAAAACTTTGAAATCGGTAGACACATAAAAAACTTAAGGTACTAGCTAGCGATTAAAATTACGATTCACTCGTAAATAAGAATTGGTACTCTATTCTAAATATCTAAGTTGAAGGCACTTATTTTACAAGAACTTGCTTCCCAGAACTATCTTGCAGTAGGTTTCCAAAATGACACTTTTTAAATTAGTGTTTGAACTGATAGCAGACTTATTCCTTCGCTCTTGCCAGTGGTATCGGCGTATCTGTGGCGGTACTTGGCACTATGTTGTGGTCGATTTATCTAAAGAAGCTTACCACTGGCATAAGGATTCTATTCTAAAGCCCTTATACTACTGGCACAACGAAGACATTCTAGATCCCTCAGAGATTGAATTACAAACAGAGGATTGGGGAGAAAAACGGTTTGAGTGTATGGCTAAGGTCGAAACACGAGATGTTCAAACCCTTCATGAGTCCACTTACTATAGCTCAGTCTATGGGAGAAGTCTTAACGAGGATTGAAACACCACTTAAACCTCTTTGCCTATTCGCCTGCCTTCTCATCTATCTCTTATTTGCGTCTTAGTCCTTTTTGCCGTCCCCCACTGATGTTGATAATCTCTAAGTTCGTAGGTAATAGGCATTTATCTACCTCAACAAAAATTTTTCTCCCGTGGGAATATTGCTCATTATGCCATAAGTTTTTAAATTTAAAATACCGATAATCCCAATTCTAAAAGTAGTAAAAGTGTTTTGGGTAAAGTTAATGAGATTTTACTTTATAAAGAGCAAATTATAGAGATAATAAGCTGGAGGTGATTGATGCGGCCGCTCTGTTGTAAATGGCTATACCTGCTTGATTATATTGGCGAGTATTATACTGTGCGATAATGCTGGACACGATCGCTCACGGGAGAGACGGCAACGCCGTTGTCGTCTTTTGCAAGTGGTATTAGATTTAAGATAGGTAAATATAATTCTTGGAAAATCAGAAAGTTTTGCATCGAACTAACAAATTAAATTCGCAATCTCAAATCCCGGCGATATTTCTAGATAAAGATGGCACTTTAATTGAAAATGTACCAAACAATGTTGATCCGCAATTAATCGAAATGAAAATCGGTGCTATTGAAGGATTACAAATACTTAGCAAAGCTGGATATAAATTAATTGTGATTACTAACCAGTCGGGAGTAGCGCGGGATTATTTCCCAGAATCTGCCTTAATTGGAGTGGAAGCGCGATTGAATGAAATATTAGAAAAAGCGGATTTATCGCTAGATGGATTCTACTACTGTCCCCATCATCCAAATGGTGTAATATCTGAGTATGCAATTGCTTGCGAATGCCGTAAACCTAAACCAGGCTTGATTTTACGTGCAGCTAGCGAACAAAATATAGATTTAGCAAATTCTTGGTTTATTGGCGATAATCTCACTGATGTAGAAGCTGGACATAGTGCAGGGTGTAAAACGATTTTGATAGTGAAGGGTAATCAGTCTCAGCCCCAAATGTCTCGTTTAGGAATTGCTGACTATATTTTGGTTAACCTTTCAATAGCAGCACAGGTGATATGTAAGCATTCAGTATCTAATTTCTAGGATTTCTGGCATGAAATTATAGAAATTCCTGGAACAGGAAACCTAGAAAAATTTAGATTGATGACAAACAATCTGCCGTTCTGGTCAAATAATTCGTTGTTCTACAGTAGACTTCTCAAATATGCCGCACCAGTATAATAAATAATTCCTTATCGTCTAGTGCTTGAAATGACTGTAACTGTTGGAATCCAGATTTTTTCCATGCTTTGAGCGCACGTTCATTAAATGCTGCCACTGTAATGCGAAATAGGGTGGGATTAAACTTTGAACGTGCAAAATTGAGGACATCTGCTATATACATCTGTCCCCTTCCCTGGCCCGTGAGGTCGGGGCGCACTCCCAAACCAATGTCGAGTGAGTCTTTTGCATAATCACCTCCTGGGACTTGAGCCTCCTTACCAAAGCAGCAAAAACCAATCAGTTCCCCATTGTCAAGAATGCTGTAGTAAGCGTTTTCAGGGTCTAAAAACGACCCAATTAGTGTTTCATTAGATGTACTGTTATACATTTGGTAAGGTGGCTGATAATGCCAGCGAGTAAGTTTTTCTGCCTCAGCCGCATTCATCGGTTCAAAGTAAAAGTGCGTTGACATACTCCCAACCGCTCACCCTGTACCTTCTACTAAAAGTATACTTCTTCTCGTTATTTACCAACAGCCTCTCGCCATCAGGAAAATTCACAATCTGCTGTCAAACGTCATTGAATTGCCCAGGTGCGATCGCTCTCCTCTAACAATGACAGTAGGCGCATCGCCTGTATGTGAGTCTTACGTATAAAGTTATGTTAAAGTGTGTGCGAGTCTGAAGTGCGTTTTTCTAAATGCGAATGCTATTAATAGCCAATACTATTTTTGAAATAGGAATTGGTTGCGTATTTTTCTTGTTTCCAACTTTGCTTACCCTGGATAGCCAACTGTCTATTTCTTTGCTGCGGGTAATTGGATGCGGTGCTTTGTCTTTGGGGACTTTGAGTTTTTTAATGCTCGATTTGACTGATAAAAAAGAACTAAAACCGGGATTAATCGCTTTGTCTATTTTTCATAGTCTAGTAGCGATCGCCCAAATTTACAGTTTTGTTGACAGTATGATTAATACACTTGTAACCATTGTACATTCAGTGTTTGCAGTGTTATTTATCAGTGTTGTATGGCAGAGAATTAGATAATTAAAAGCACTTCAGTTGATAGCACATCCATGTATAAACGAGCGCTATATGATAGTGAATGACTTGCCGCCTTGGGCTAAACTTCAAGCAAAGTTCCCTGATATGTATAGCAGCAAATAAGGGGATTCATAGCATTCGACTTTTAACATTCCCCTGAACCAGTGAAAGATTAGCCTATCTTGTAAGACGCTCGTCCATGCTTCTCCAAATATTGCTGATGATATTCTTCTGCTCTATAGAATTGTGATGCAGGTACAATCTCCGTCACAATTGGATTTTTGTGATAACGAGAACTATTTTCAAGCTGCTCCTTTGAGGCTCTTGCTAATAATTCTTGTTCTGGAGCGTGGAAAAATATCACTGACCGATATTGATCATCAATATCTAGCTCCTGGTGGTTTGATTCTGTGGGATTGTGCTTATTCCAAAACACATTTAGCAGTTCATCATAAGATACTATTGCTGGATCGTATTCCACTTTCACTGCCTCAGCATGTCCAGTTTTGCCTCTACAGACATCTTCATAGGTTGGATTCTCAAAGTGTCCGCCAGTGTAACCAACTGCTGTAGAAGTCACTCCCTTTAATTGACGAAATGCTGCTTCAACTCCCCAGAAACAGCCTGCTCCAAATGTCGCTTTTTCTAGATTAGCATTTTGCATATCTTTGACAACTCTTTTATGATAATTTTAAGTGAAACTTATCGAATCAGACAAATACTTTATAAGGAAATATTTCCTCAAGACTGCCTGATTTATTTTAATTATTAGAGTGACAGATTATTCTGAGATGAGCCTGATACAAAGCTGAATATTATCTAAAAACTGGAAAAATAGTAGAAATATAAATGAATTCGCAAAATGAACTCCTAAAACAGCAGTTGATAGAAGCGATTTCTTGTCAAAATCTGCAAGAAATTCAAAAAATCCTAAGCCTAGCACAATTAGAGGATGAGACAATAATCCTCAAAGAAGCTCTTGTGCAAGTAGAGTATGCAAATTTTGTTTGGTTCTTGCAAGAATACGTAGGTAAGGAAAGTTATCAACAAGCCGTAAAAGATGTATCGACAAGCATGACTCAAAAACTAGTTGAAGGAGGTTTTAAGCCAGGGGTTGATTTCAACTTATACCCAGATGGTAGGATGTTGGCCTCAAAGGAGGCAAATGAATATTTAGAAAATTATCCTTCTAAACAACTAGAAAATAGCCAAATTTCTGTTGTAGCTTATGCACTACCAGAGCCAATGCAGATGTTAGAAAAAGCTTTAGGTGTGCGATTTTTTGAGAATCTTGGGAAGGTGGCAGCTAAACGTTTAGCCACAATGGATGATGCAACAGCCAGTATTTATGGTCTATGGCTGATGCAAGGGATCAGTGGTCGCCATCCATTGCTGGAAAAAGATTTTTGTGACTGGTTCATGATCGAGATTTGTGGTGAGCGATTGTCAGCCTTAGCATCAGCCGAGATTCAAGACTTGGAGTTTAATGGCTTAGTGGTATTTGAAGATTTGTTGATGGCACTGGGCAAAACAGATGTATCGATAGTGAAAGAGAGCGACCTAACTCTTGAAAATTTGCGGTTACTAGATAAAGTTTGGACGGGAGAAAATATGCCAGTGTTTGAATTAATTTCCATCTTGGAAAAAGATGGTGAAGGAGATTTTTAATCAAGACGCGTTCGCTACGGCAATTGTGCGGATTCATGAAGTTAGCTGATTAATAAGTCCCGCATAAACACGGATTCATTCCTGCTGCCTTTCAGTAAAACTGCATTATACAAGTTTTGAAGGTGCATTTATGGCTGATACTGCAATGTTAGATAACCGTATAAATAAGCAAATAAATTTTGAACCATTAGAAGCGGCAGTAGCGGCAACAGAAGAAGAGTCAGTAATATTAGCTGAAAAGCTCACACAGGTGGCAATTCCTTTAGAAGTACTGTTGCAAGCACTTAGTATAGCTAAATACGATAAGTCAGCAGCTTTTCAATACGCTGGCAACTACTTAAACAAAATTAGAAATAGAGAGTGGATGTTTAGAAAATCCTTATCTGCCGCCAAAAAAAGGATTTTTGAGAAAAAACTTGGAAATAGTTAGCGTAATTGCTGAACAAAGTATTGTAGGTATTATATACAGGTAGGTAGAATATTTAACGGGACTTAAGCAAATTATCTTAAGCCAAAGCATCAATAAGTTTTTATTCAAAAAATTTAAAATTAATAGAAAAAGTTCAATGACACAATTTAATGATAATCAAGAAAGCCAAAAAAACTTTATTTATACCCGGTATCGCTATTGTGGAAGAGTAAAGCCAGAAAATCTAGCATTTAATGCTAATTTACAAGAATTTTCGCAGAAAGTTGCCTATATTGTTAATCTGGAAACAAATGGAAAGTTACCTCCTGGGAAAGCTTTCAATCAGATTGAAGAACTTTGGGAAGAATTAAAACGTACTAAAGATGGGCTAATGATTGACGATAAGTACTAAATGTTTATCAAATCATAGAATTAACTAAGAATTCAGGATTCAGAATTCGGGAACCAGAATATTTCAAAAATCAGGATAAGAAGATGATGGATAAATATTCCAACCATATTAAAGTCCTTTTTAATTCTGACTTCTGACTCCTGAATGCTGAATTCTTACAAATTAATTATGACCCAACATTGGGAATCAACTTAACCGGAACATGATCTTGGCAAGCTTCCCAAACCCTTGAGTAAAGGCATATTCAATCTCTGCGGGATCACAAATCTCTGTTAGTTTGGATTTTAGCCCAGGAAGTTCTCTAACCTCAATACAGATATTTACATATACATCTTTAGTTTCTACATGGAATAGTCCAGCATTTATGTTTAAAAAATCACCTGTTAGCATTGAACAGTAAGTTAAGGATTCTTTCCATTGTGATTTGTACTTCATTTTAAAATAACTATCGCCTAAATTCTTTTTGAACTTAGATGACTTTTCCTGTGGTTTTGGTTCCCAGAATATACTATTCTCCAACTGCCCAAGAACTTCTATTGTCGTTACATTAGTCGCCACATTGCTACTGCCTTGTTGTTTTAGCTTTTTCTGTTCAACAAAAGACATAGCCAGGATGCGGTTCTTATGCCGCTCAAAAGCTTCTTTATACAATTCCCATGCTTTTTTGGTAATTGCTAATTGGGATGGCTCAACCATTTTAACGATTTCGCGCCAATCCCCAAGAGTAAATTTAGTAATATTTTCAATAAAAGCGATGAAAATGGCGCTATAAATTTTAGTGGGACTCGCACCCCGTAAACCTTGCTTTTTTAGGGTATCAGTAACTAAGTCTAATCTGTAAGCAGAAACAGAAAGGTCAATTTCTGTAAGCTCAAGGCTAAAACCCTGTCTAAGTCGAATTCTGCTAAAACTTGGCTTTGCAGAATTTTCTTTAGTAATAAAATCAATCGTTTCACCGCAGCTTGGACAAATAGCTTGGTGATGTTGAATCACCACTCCATCCTCGTCAACTTCGGCTTCAATTTTAGCTAATTCATCAGTTAGCGGTTTAAAAATATGAGTGCAATGCTCACATTGGATTAAACCTTTGTTTTGCATTTCTGATATAGTTTTAGGCAATAAACTCCATTTGCGTGGTTCATCAGGAAGTCCATGTTTTTTCCAATTATCGGTAATATCAATAATTACCGCAGTTGGTTTTAAAGTGTAAGTTCTTAGAACCCGCCCCAGCATTTGCAGCCAAAGAGTAGAGCTTTCAGTCGGACGGACACAGTAAACGCACTCAATATTAGGGCAATCAAAGCCCTCGGTTAAGATTTCGTAATTAGTAATTACTTGGGTAGTACCATTGCGAAAACGCTGCAATATTTCTAATCTCTCTTGTGGGGGAGTCTTCCCATCCAAATGTTCGGCACTAATATAATTACGAGAAAATTCCGCAGCCAGGGCACGAGAATGTTCTAAGCTACAGGCGAAAATAACTGTACGAAGATTTCGTGCATATTTAAAGTAATTCTCAAGGATTTCACTAACACCAATTTGGCTAGTGACGGCAACCGCTAAATCTTTAGCTCTAAAATCCCCACGAGATTTTGCAACTCCAAGAGTAGAAATAGTTTGATTAGTTGCAAATAATCGAAAGTTACTTAAATACCCAGACTCAATTAAGTAAGCCGTGTCAATACCAATAACCAAATCATCAAATAAATCAACAAAACCTTGACCGTCAATCCTCTGGGGAGTGGCAGTTACACCTAATATTTGGGCACTTTCATAATGTTCAATTAATCGCCGATAAGATAAAGCAGTTGCATGATGCGCTTCATCTAATATTAAAAGTCCAATGTTCATTGGCAAATCCAATACCTCTCGTCTGCTCAACGTTTGAACGCTAGCAACTTGGATTCTCCGTTCCGGATTAGCCAGAACACCTGCTTTGATAATCCCCACTGGTTCACCGATAATTTGCTCTAGCTTTTCGGCAGCTTGAGATATTAACTCAATCCGATGGGCAATGACTAAAACTTGCTTTCCTTGTTCAAAGAATTTATGAGAAATATGTGCAAAGCATACCGTTTTTCCGGCGGCTGTCGGGAGTTGTGCAAGCACTCGCCTATTACCATTCTCCCAAGAATTCCAAATATCTTTTATCCACTGATGTTGATAATCTCTAAGTTCGTAGGTAACAGGCATTTAATCTACCTCAACAATGATTTTTCTCCCGTGGGAATATTGCTCATTATGCCACAAGCTCTTCAAGTTAAGATATCGACAATCTCAATTCTAAAAGTAGTAAAGATGTTTTGGGTTGAGTTGATGCGATTTTACTTCATCAAGAGCAAATTATAACGAACTGAAGCTATAAGTTGAACTTTTCATAAAAAATAATGCGGTGACTCATGTATTTTTGTCTTGCCTGGCTGTCCAAAATACAAATTGTGCGATCGCCTTTGCTTAATAAAGGCGATCTCCAATCGTTCTCATCAAATACTTTCAATTCTCCTCTACGCTCAAATCAATCACCTCAAGGACATCAGGCAACCAGCGAACGTGTTCCACAATCTTGTCGTGAGTCCGGGCTTTATCCCGTGTCACCGTTCCCCACAGCTTACCTTTTTCGGTTAGATGCCAGATATTTTTATGACTTTGTTTACCATTGGTGTCAGTCTTGATTTGAACCTCCTTGGTCTGCAAACCAGCAAATTCTAAAACACGGTTAACTATTTGGGGTTTAATGGGCTGGGGTAGTCCGTTGCGTTCGGCATATAATTCACCGATTGCGGTTGGAGACAAATGTCGGTCGGGAGTTGCAACGATTTCTTGAATTGCTCCGACCAATTCCTTGGCCATTGGAGCTATTTCGGGACACAAAGCTTGTACACCTCGAAGAATGGTGATGGTTTGGAGTTCTGCACTAAGCCTTGTGCCAGACAGAATCTTTTGCCCAAAGTTAACGAGTTCATCAAGACTGGGTTTAGTATTTTGTTGTTGGTTTGGCTTGGGTATCTCATATTTGCCAGTGCGCCGCAGAGATGGGAGGACTTCGTGAAACACCCAACGCTGGAACCGTTTAGCGACTGGTTTACGGGATTTGAAAATCAATCGATAAAGTCCAGCTTCAGTCACAGTCAGCATTTCTTGTTCTCCACCAAGGGTACTCACATTGTGAGTACCCTTTTCATCTTCATCAAGGCCACCATCTCGATATGTGCTACCATCTTTGGCTTTCCTAATTTGTCCATTCACAGTAACGGAAGTATCAATGTCTAATATCGCACAGACATCGGCAGCAATCCATTCTGGTTTTTCTAATGTGCCGACGAACCGAACTTCTTGAGACTCAAACACGAAAACTGATAGGTCTGACATAAGTAAAATTTCTCCAAAATTATTATCCAATTGCTGAAATTTGATGTTGAAAATCAGCGTTAAATTCAGATTGATTCTGTTGATTTTGAGTTGGTGACTCTTTTTTGTCTTCTACATAACCACCAAAGATTTGTTTAATGTACTTTCCGGCGCTTAAATCAATGATTCTGCGTTCCATGATTTATTCCCCTTTTTGAACCAATAATTTCCCAGACACTCCAGCCGTAAAAGCCAACCCAATCGCCGCCACAGTTACACCGGGCTTAATAAACAACGTCGCAATTCCAATAACTGCGCCCCTTCATACAGCCATAGCAGCAAAGGATAATCAACTGATTTCTGGGTTTAGCCCTTTCGTCTTCCATAGATTGGTGAACGATGGCATAGTTTTCCATCTGATTAATAATTTCTAGTAAAGAAGCGCCATACTGTTTTTCAAGGCGTTCAATAGCCAATCTGTCTTGCTTAACTGGACTGATAGCTAGTCTTTGTAAAGAATAAGTTAATTTTTCGCTCATGACACCAAAAAATTAAGAGAATATCCGTTAAAAAAAATTATGAATAATGATGAAAGAGGAAATGTCAAAACAATTCAAAAAATGGTCAAATACGGGTTAACGCAAGAAAGCAAAACTTAATTCGTAGAGATGTAGCCTTAATCCAAGTCTGGTGGTTGTTGAGTCCACCCCTTTGTACCCAGACTTGATGGTAATGAACTGAAGTGTGGCTGCTACTTCTACCGTAGTAATTCTGATGGCAACGAGAGCATACCCCTACACAATCCCAGCCGGGAATTTCGTAACCAGATACGCTTGCAACAGGGAAATGCAGTAAAAAAATTCCCAAAAAGCGGCGCAAGAAAGAGCGTTTATATTTGATGTGATGTACAACAGTAGCGCGTCCGTGCCAGGGATTATTAGTGCAGCGCGGTTGCAGCTTATAGACACGACGGCAAGTAATTGACCAGTTGCTAGCATATTCAAATGAAATTACAGATTTACGCATTATGGGTTTACGCATTATGTGAATCGAATTGGTTCAATAATTAATGAGATTTGAGACAGAAGTGAATGAACCTATCCCACTAATAAGATTTGTGCTTCAAAACTTAAGTTGATTGAGAAATAAAAACGAAAAATCAAGGTTTTCAAGCACATTTTACGAAAAGAAGTAGGGATTTTTAGAATAGTGGAATATGTTCATAAAATCTCCCTTTCTTAAGAGTTATGTTGCAATTAACATCAGTCAAAATATTGGAGATTGGAGATGGCAGATTGGAGATTGTCTGCACTCACTCTTGGATGCAGCTTGAGGATTTGAGATTGATGATTTTAGATTTATTCCGCCCACAAGGGACGGGGCTTGTACCAAATTCAATCTGCAATCTGCAATTTTCAATCTGCAATCTTCTCCGTCAAACATCAATTTGAAATTTGTAAATTAATCCTTGATGGTTAGTTTGGCGGATAAGTGTAATAATTGCTGTTTTTAATTCATCGGCACGGTCATTTTGTCCCAATTCTTTAACGATAAAATCTTCAAGTGTTAGATGTCGTGTACGCTCCAATTTATCAATCATCTGTTGAGAAGGACTTCTTTGTATGGCAGTAAATGTTCTCAACTGTTGCCGTTGTTCGGTTGATAATGAATCTCCTGTTGGTTTATCGTTGTCCCGATCAAGAGCAGAGTAATTAGGCAATTCTGGCATTGCACCCCATGTGGAATTACCGCCAAAGAACACAGCGCGGTTACAAGGCGAGGCTTTAATTAAAGTGTTTATTCTCTCTAAATCAATCATTTCGAGAATCGGTGATTTTTTCCACTGTTTTAAAACATTAGTATTCTTGTCTGAAATGATGGCAACTGCCGTAATTTGGCTAGTAGCTGATAAATTTAATCCTAGTGGCCCAACATAAGGAGATTGAGCAAGTAGCCAAACATTCTCCTTGCTAGAACCACCAAGTGAAGAAATATGTAAAATCAATGTGCCAATCCGCTCGTTTCGACATTTTTTAGCCGCATCTCCAAGGGTGGAACCTTCGTCAATAACTAACAGAGATTCCTCTTGATTATTAGCCCATTCGATGTAGCCTATTTCTTCACCTGTTCCATCAAGGACTTCATCCATCCACTTACAAATATTTTCTGGGGATTCATTTTTGCATTTTTTACGCCGAACAACGTCAACCACGCCCTCTGTGTAACCATATTCAGATGGTTCATTTTTGGGGTCAATATAAAAGATTTTGCGGTTTGGCTTTTCGGCTTTGATTCGACGTAGGGCATTAGCAACCAGCATTCCTTTTCCGCTTCCACCAATCCCAAAAATGATGCAGTTACGGATAGGCGAAGCAATTTCTCGAACTATATCTATAATGTGTGTGGGATTGTGAATTGAAGATGATGTATTAGTAGCTGCAAGTTCAGTAGAATGCGAATTAGATTGTTGTGAGAGAAATGTGGATTGTTGCAGGGAATTAGAAGAAGTTAGCGAGAAGAATGGTTGATTTAATGATTGACTAGATTGTGGTGCATCCTCAATATAATCGATTGCTGCGTTTGAAAAAGCGTATTCTTGACTGCTGGCAAAATGCAACTCTCGTTCTATATCATCCTTACCCACTTGCTGTATATATGCCCTAAAGTCATCACCGGACAAAATATGAGCAATACAGCCATATTCTCTAATCGCTGCTTGATTGCGTTGAATTTCTTTAGCTTTTTTAAAACTACTATATAGTGTCCATCCGGCAATCAGCGCTCCAGTCAGGGGCGAGGTGGCACTTGCTGCAACTGCTGCCACAATCAACCCAAGAGCAATATTCCATTGAATGTTGTTTTCGGTAGTGGACTTAAAAGCGATCGCGCTCCATTGCTCCGGGGTTCTTTGAGTCTTATTAATATCAAAACGTGTCATATTCATATTTTTTTATCAAGAAAGGCAGAGGGCAGGAGGCAGAAGGCAGAAGGGAATTCTGATAGCGTAGCGGTAGCGAGTCATCGAGCGTCTTCCTGCCCTCTGCCCGTGACCGTAGGGAACAAGGGTTTAAGACCCCCACCAAATTAAAAATTTGGTGGCTCCAAGTCAGGAGGGGTTTGAATCCCCTTCTGACTTGATCCTTCTGCCCTCTGCCCTCTGCCTTCTGCCTTCTTCAAAAAAATCTAGTATTAAAGCGAGTAAGGGAGAAATCCGGGTGAAGACTACGCCCCCGGACTTAACTTATTGTTCGCTAGGGAATAATCGCGTAAGACAATTTACCTACCCAAATGATTAACGAAACTATTACCTCAATTGCAAACAACGTAACTAGCGCCAATGCCAAATTACCGTAGTCTAATTTCCCCCACTGCCCTGTCGCCAAAATAAATATTAAGTCTGAGATTTTACCACTCTCAACTGGTGAATAAACAGTAAGGCAAATCAGGAAATCAACGGTGTAAGTAAAGATTTTCAACACCTCTAAGTTGCTGACAACAGAGATTGGAAGATGATTGTATGTGCGTTTGAGCATTTTGAGAGTGGGATCATCAGTATCTTTCTCTTGATAACGGGAACGCTCATCAGCCTCGGTAACAATCTTCTCTATAAACTTTTCATTGTTATAGAGAATCAGGGGCAGTATTTCAATAATTTGAATTACGCTCCAAAGTATTGCTCCGAGTATCCAAGAAAGACTCTTTGAAAATATTGCTGCAATCCCATTGACCAGAGGGATTGAAGCGACCAGAGAAATAAATGCGCTACTGGTAGCTTTAGCTCCTAAAAAAGATACTGCTCTTTCATAAGGCTGAATGTTCAAATAGGCGAACCAGATGCCAGCTACTACTAACCCCCAATATAAAAGCCGTAGCCAGGAGTTAGTTTTTGCTTGTCCATTCTGATTTTTGGGCATCGTGAAATTCATTTTGCTCCTTCATCTATTGGCTGGCTGTATGTACCACCACGAAAGCGTTTAAGCCGAGTGGCAACTAAATCTCTGTTTCCGGTAAAAGCGATCGCCTCCACTTCTCCCCTATCAGCAATCACACCAGTATTACCGTTGGCATCACAGACTACAGTTCCTTTCGGCAAAGGGTTCAGTGTGATCCGGTCTTTGATAACCTTTCCTTGGACAATCGTCACGTATTTATGAGGGTAGACTGTGGCCACAATTGGCAGACATCCAGATTCATACCTGGAATCAGCAATAGTCGCAAGTTCAAGCTCTAACTCAAGTTGTTGCTCCAGGATGGTTTGTTGCTTGGAGTTTTGAGCAATGGATTGCTTAATATCAGTGATTGCTCCCATATTCCTTTGAATATCACCAGAGGAATAAACCAAAGATGCCCCAATTAACGTGCCAAATACAATTGATGTTTTATGTTTTCTCCAAAGTCTGGTAGTATTCATTCCCCCATTTCCTCTAAAAAAGCATCAATACTAAAACTGGTATCCGCAGGAGCTAAAGACTTGAAATTCTGTACATCAGATTTGACTTGAGGGGTCAAAGCTTTAACCTCACTCAAAAATGCATCAACGTCTACTGTTTCTACACCGTAGCCAGCAAGCAGTTTATTGATTTGCTTATCGTTATCAGAAAGCGAACGCAAGTATTCAGTGCTGTACTGTGTTTGCTCAAGGAAAGAATTAGCTACAGCACCCCTGCTATGATCTAACGCCCTTTGAAACACCTTCGCCTCTAATGTTGCTATTGCATTGGCTTGGGCTACCGCACTACTCATTACCACCCGAATCATCCCTGCCATCATCTGATGATTGACGTTCGGAATAATATTAGCCGCCATGTTGGTTGCTTGTTGAATCGCTGATGCTTCTTGTTCTGATGGCGGTAGGTGCTTTTGGCTATTAATTGCTGCGCCAGCAAGTTCAAACACTTTCTCCAACTCTTCTGTGATGTCTGGGCTAAACTCATCGCCTTCGGGGTCAACCTCTGCCCCGTGGTCACGCATGATTCGGAGTGCTTCTATTACTTGCATATCGGTGTAGCGATCGCTGAAATATTCGACTACTTGTTTTCTGGTAAACATTACTGATTCTCCTTCCATTGTTCAAAATCTTTGCGACGTAAATGCATGAAATTCATTTTGAGAAATTCTTTGACTTGAGTATTGTTCTTAATACCTTTTTCGACTTCTTCCCCTTTCAATAAATAAATAATTGCTAATAAAAACCTTTGGTAAGCATCTAAATAATTACTTCGGACTCCTCGGCAGTTTTCATAATAACTGAATCGGAGTGGTGGAATTTCGTTGATAATTTTTTCTTCCCACCTCCAAAGAGTTGTGCGATGAAATCCTAAAAAACTCGCCCATTGTTCTCTTGATAGTAAATTATCCAAAAAAGCATCGCGGATTTTAGAATCTTGTTTGATGTATTGCAAAATCTCAGGTAAATCAGTCCGCGACATTGTTGCACCTGCCTTCTGCAACATTTTTGTCGGTGACTGCAACACGGTTGCATCTACTTTTTACTCCATCATCAAAAACTAAAAAAACTACTGTTTTTGGTCTATTTGAGACTTGATTTTTGTTGTTCATCAGAATAACCAGAGCAAAATGTTGCAAGAGTTGCTGCAAAATGTTGCAAGAGTTAGTGCAACATTTTGCCAAAAATTGAGGTTTTGATACCTGCAACGTAAATGAGCAATGTTGCAACGTTGCAGTTCTCTAAATAATTAATGTTAGTAAAAAAGCAGTCTTTTCTGGCAAGAAATAAGATTCATCACTCTATTTACCATTCACCATACCAATAAGCTTGATGGAGAGCATTGTAGGTATCAGGGTCAACTTTGCCCGCTAACTTCTTGTAATCAAGTCCATTTTGGAATGCTGACTTTAGTTCTGGGGATATTGGAATACCACTAGCTTTTACCTTGTCAATTTCTTGGTCAATCAGTGACTTATAGCGTGATTGTGCTTTGGGCATAGAGATTTTCCCTACTTGTAAATCCTGATGTAAACTCTCCATTTTCCCTTCAAAAGTCTGTTTTTTGGAGTGAGCAAGTGCTGCTCCCACTAGTCCTGCAATTACAAGGTCAATCATGAAACCAGTCCTCCGTTATCTAACTGATGCAAGTTAAACTGATCGCTTCCTTGTAACGCTTCTTTGAGCGCGTCAAACCCGTTGTTTGCCATATAATCTGAGTAAGTAATTTTAGTTTGTGCGATCTTTGTTTTAGAAGGATCGCTTTTTATTGTTCGCCCTTCTAAAACGGTGTTTGTTGCCAAATACAGCATTGATACATTTGATATTCACATAATAAAAAACCCGTACTATGACGGGCAATAGTTTGAACTGTACTTTGTCCAGTTCTTTTGTGCGATCTTAAAAAGAACTGGACAAAGTACAGTTTTCAATGAATATTTTTGATATTTGACTGAGCGCAAGCTTCATGGCTAAGATATTTTAGACAAAGTTTTAACAGTTATCAGTTATCAGTAAAGAATGCTTTTTTTATTCTTGGGTTAGAGTCCCCTACTTCTAAAAAGTGGTAGCTAACAGTTAGTGGGTCAAATCCCTTAACTGTTACTGTGATAACTGATAACTGATAACTGTTTACTGTTCACTGATTTTATGTATTGCTCTCTAAGTTGTGGGTTTTGACTAAGCAAATGGTGTAAACGATTGAGTTCTTTTAAAGTGCGTTCAGTTACTCGTCTAGTTTGATTACTCCATCTATCTACTGTGCAGGTTTTCACTCCCATTAACTCGGCTAACTGCCTATGGTACATGGGATGTTTCCCTAGAAAGTCATGAAGTGATTCGATTTCTGGCATATAGACGACCTTTAACGTCAAAGCGATTCTAGATTAGCACAAATATACTATCTATATCCCTATAGATAAGATATCTCTTTAGTAAGGCTTTTTGATAAAAACATCTAACTATAGGGGTATAGTTATATAAAAGTCTCCTTGTTGATCAGAAAATGCCTAAGAAAACTACACCAAAAATGATTCAAATAGCAGTTTCTATTCCAGAGCCGTTGTATGAAGCAGCAAAACGGATTCAAGCAATGGAAGGATGGAATGAGTCAGAAATGCATCGGCTGTTTTGGGAAAAAGGATTTGCGCTTCACCTTCAAGGAACTCTTGCCCGTCATCAATTGGGTTTGATTCCTTCTGAAGAGAGTTTAGCCGAGTGATGAGGGAACAAGGGAGGAAAAGGAAGGGAGAAAAGAGAATTATGTTTGAGTAATTCTTCTTCTCCCTTGCTTTTTCAAGAATCCTTCCTGTGTTTAACCAACACTGAACGCAGGTACTGCCGACAAGCTGCTTCTCCCCGATAAATCAAAATCCGCAGCGCCTGTATTTCCTGCATTGGAGAAACACAGATTTCGGCAATCGCAGCAATCAAATTCTGTTGCTTCTGCACGTAATCTTGATGCTGCTGCTCCAACTCTTGAATCTTGGAGTTTAGCTGTTGTATCTGCCGCAACGCTTGCGTCAGGGACGATTCTTTGTTTCGAGAGCGATTCTCTAGAGTTAACGTCATTTTCTTGCTCCTTATTTAGATAGTCGAAAGCTTTGCCAGTCGGGGCATTCATCACCGAAGCAGCCTCTGGGATGAACAGCGCAATTGAGAAACACACCGTTGTAGACAACCCCGTGGAAATGCCTGCAACCTCGGCACGGAAGAGGCACAGGTCTGGGTTTTAGTGATTCTTCAAATTGCGCTGCCTCAATCCGGCTACCAATAAACATGGTCAATCCAGTTCCCATCGTGCTGAAACAGAAAGCCAACCTCGGTGCGAAAGAGCAGGTATTGTTATATTCAAGTGATTGGTTTTCTTTTGCCCGAAAACCATGACACAGCCACTCAAAATAGTGGAAAATGCGAAAACTCCAATGGCAGATTTAAGAATCAATTGCTTTGTGTTCATCTCTGTCTTTTGGGTGGTTCGTTTTTAGATAATAAAGAAGAGAAATCGTAAATCGTTACGGTTGGTTTTGGTTCAGGTTCTGGTTTTGGTTTTGACTCTATCACAAGTTCAGGGCTACCTAAGCCAACTGCATTTTTAATTTCTTGCTCCATGACTTGATTCTCCTTGTTGATTAAATTGCTCTACCTGATCAATTGCATCCACTATTTCTCCTAAAACATTGAACGCATCATTTAGCACCACATCATTTGATGTAGAAAAGTACTCGGATGACTGAAGCTTGCGATAATCCTTACTGCTTCCAACTATTTGCAACGTATATTGACAACCCTGCAATATAGTCCGAATCTCTGATGTGGTTAATCTGATTTCCATTATTGTTTCTTTCCCTAAAATTTATCCCGGTGAATACTAAAACTTGCTCCGACTAAAGAACTGCCCAAGAATGCAGAAAAACTGACCAACATAGCTCCAAGACTTCTGTTTTTCTGGTACTCCCAACCAGAGATAATTATGTTGGGATTATTAGTCTCGATAATCTCCAGCCCCCAACAAGCCATTGCTCCAACTCCTAAAAACCCAGTTAAAAGCAGAGAGGCGATTGCAGTTGTTTCTATGGTGCGGTCAATGAATACTTTAGGGTTAAATCTTTTTCGAGTTCGACGAAGAACTAATTTATTACGAGTGTTTGAAGGCAAGGATGATTGATGAGTTACTTTCTGTGTTTTCATTTGGCATCCTCCAATTGAACATAGAAACCTGCGCCTGTATTCATAATTTTTACCTTTCTTTGATTGACTAAGCCTTGAATAACTCCCAGGCTAAATTTGATACTGCACAATCGTGCGCTACCTCCACAGCGTCGGAGGTATTGTAAGCATTGGTGTGACTGGTCGGTAGTGGTGGGGTAAGTTAATTTTTTCGGCATAATCTTGACTATGACTCTATGATTTGTAAATGGTGTGGATTGAAAAAAATTCCTTGACCAGTTGGCATATCTGAGAAATGAACGCAAACCATGCCGTGCGCTGAATACTGGATTACTGTACCTGTTTGCCCTAATCTGGGGTCTTGGTCTGCAACTGTTTTAATGACTTTGACAACTGAATTAATTGGTGGAAGA
>NZ_JADEXU010000108.1 GCF_015206895.1 Nostoc sp. LEGE 12450
CGAGAAACGCTATATACCAGATTATATTTCGCAAGGATTACATAATAATCAGTTGCTTTACATGGATGAGCAACGAAATATTTTGTTTATCAAGCGTGATTTAGATGGTGAAAAAACTGGCGCATTAATTTGGTCAAAGCCTAGAGAAAATCATCGTGCTGTGGAGTACGACCAAAACACTTCTACACAAAAAGGTTGGTTTTATCTGAGATTGGGAGGGCAACCAACGGACAAGGTAGAAAACGTCTTTTTGTGTTCTTCACCGATTGATGCGATGTCAGCAGCCACTTTCCTGATGCACAAAACGGAAGGGCTACCGCCAACTAGAACGATGTTTATGGTAGCTGATGACCCGAATAACCTACCTATGGAATTTCTCAAAGATACTAATAAAGTTTTCCTGACGTTTAATAATGATTCACAAGGAAATTCTACTGCTAGTGCAGTATTAGAATTATTGCCTCACAGTAAAAAAGTGACAACTTTTACTCCTGATTGGAGTCAGGAACTAGAAGCTCTTCTGTTAGAGGAGCAACAAAAGCGCAGACAGCAGGATCGTGGTTTTAGCTTGTGAGCCACGCTCCCGCGTACACCTGACTTGTTGGTTAAGTTCAAGAAAGAATTTTTGAAACACAATTGCAACATATCATGATTACGCATTGTCAATAAGACCCCATCTTATTGACAATAAAAATAGCGCAAAAAAGTGGTTGTAATTGAGACTGGATAATAGTTACAGAAGATTTTTTTCAAAAACAGTGGACGGCCAAAAGGACAAAAACTGGTCATTTCTGTCCTTTTGGCCGTCCGTTGACAGGTGGGCATTTGTTAGCAGAGCATGACAATTGAGTAAGGTTGGCGCTCACTGGACGGCCAAAAGGACAAAAACAGTGGTTTCTTGTCCTTTTGGACGGCCAAAAATATTAGTGTCGGATGAGACTGATTTACTACGGTTAAACTACACCAAGTTCACGGGGTTATAAGTGTTTAGTGTAGTTGCTGCGTTAGACGAGTTTCTGTTTCAGTTAACGCTAAATATATAGAATGACTCCTGAACTCACAGGAGAAATTTCAGATTCACTTACTGAAGAAGTTAATTGATTGAGCGGGATTTTTGAAGTACGTTCGCAACACAAATGTATTATATGTTCTCAATAATTTTAGAGTTATTGAGAATGAGCCAGTTTGATAAAAATGGCTAAAACGTAGTTTGTGTATGTATTAGACACCAATTTTTTGGTCAAAGCGATGTGCAAAATAGCAGACATTTTGTAGTGAATAATCAAAGTTTCCTGACAGCTATAACAGTTTAAAGCGTGTATAAGCTGTGCAAAATAGCAGACATTTTGTATATGAATAGGGGTTTTAGGTGCAAAATGTCTGCTATTTGTAACTGTGATTAATCAGACAATTTCACTACTTAAAACAAGTTTCAACTCTATCAACAAGCGTGGAGATTGTAAAATGAACAATTTCTATTCAGGCATGAAGAAAAAAAAATCGGATGTTAGCGTGGCAGGTTAAGCTCTAGAAATAATTTTTGAAGCACAATTGCAACATAAATGTATTATCTATTCTCAACAATTTTGAAGTTATTGAGAATAAAACAGGCGATTAAAATTTGCTGTAAGTCATAGTCAGAAAGCATTACACCAGAATTTTTCGCAAAAAGTCTTATGCTCAACTGGTAGCTGTAGGGCTACTCTATAGCTACCAGTTGGGGAATCATCAAATTTTCAACAACTCGCTTTTTTACTACTCAACTGGTAGCTGTGTGTCACCAGTTGAGCTACCCAACAGCTACCACTTGGGCAAGGTATTTAGAACTACTATTTCAATACTGCTAAAATACATAAAGTCTATGTAATAAGTGGTGTTTAAAGCACAGCTAGGGTGTAGCTCACAAGTGGAGTGCAGCTTTTTGTTTACAAATGTAGTATAAAGTAATATAAAAAAGTAGAGTTTTGCTCAAGAGTTGATTCTAAGCAATAATTTGGCTTTAGATGACGCGCAAATACTCATTTTTGATCCAAAAGGTGTGAGCGTCACTTATCAGCAAAACAGAAATTCTCCGCCTAAATACTCCCTATTGCTACCCGCAATACTCATTTTTGTATCAAGTATCTTATTGTGTTTAGGCAGACAACAGTGTACTGAAGATAATTTCAAGGTCAGGTTTGATCAAAAGAAAAAGAATTGCACCTAGTGGGCGAACTTGGAATGAGATTCTTGTTGAACAGCAGCAACAGCAGCAAGAGATGCTGGAGCAAAAGCAACGCTTTAGGGGTTTTAGTCGGTAATAAGAGCGTTGACCCGACGAACTCGTTGCCGCTTCGCTCTCTTCATGCGGTGGTAGGGACGGGCAGAATGCTCATTAGTGGGGCCGACAAGTCCCGCAAGCCCGCCCCTACCACTCCACTTCGTCGCATGATTCGCAACGAGTTCTTAAATCTTGGAAATAAATGTAAACTCTTTAAGTATTAATGCTGATTGCTCTAGTAGCACAGTAATGTCTAGATATGCTTTCGCTTTAACCTTTGATTAGGCGAAATTCTACTTTAGGTGTAGACACCATACCCATCCAAATATTTTCTACTAAGTTCGTATTTATACTTTCTCTGTCATATATTTCTTTAGTTGCTTCTTTGTTGTTATACATGAGATGAATTTGATAGACCCCTGCTTTAATATCATCAAAATTCCAATAACCTCCATCTCCGGCTTCAATGATCAGCGTAAATTTATCGCCTTTGTACCAAGAAAGATCAGCGTAAGGAAATAAGTTTATATTTTCTCCTGGCATAACTAATGGAAAATCAGATGCTAATGGTCTTTTAGTGCCACGCCGAAAATACCCTCGCAAACATACTTGACCATCGCCGCTCACAAGTTGCGGAATTAAAGTAGTAAAAAAGCTCAAGCGAACAGGAGTGGATGTATTGTTAGTAATGCAAATCCCTAGTTGCACGCGAGTCTTAACACCGCGCTTTTTTTTTGGAAGAGTTAACACCTGTTCTGGCATTAAGGTTTCAATGCGAATACCGTCCACTTCTATTGCACCGTTATTAGCTCCTACGGGTTCAATCACACGAAGATTTAGAATTTTAGTTGCTAATTGTTCTGCACCTATTCCTTTGGTTGTTTCTGAGTCAGAAGCAAATTCACTCTCCTCAAAAGGAATACCCCATATAAACTGAAGTTGATAATCTCCTATTTGGAAAGCATCGAAAATCCAGCATTTATCAAGAAGACTAAAAAAGATTTTTACAGTGCTAGAACTGTTAATAACTTGGAGTTGCAGTAGGTTATTTTGCCAAAGTAGCTTTAAAGTCACAGTAGCAAGTCTACCCTGCCCCGAATCAATCAAACGAGGGTCAAATTCTCTAGTCTTTCTTGGAAAAAACCAACGGGCTAAGTTTGATAGTAACTGGTTCAATTTAAATTGAAACTCTAATTGTGGAGGTATGTTCCTTTGTTCTGTGTTAACAGGTTCATCTTGAGCTACTTCCCCTCGCACTACTTGACCATCCGATGCTAAAAACTCTGGAATTAAAGTTTCATTGGTGTTAAGACGCAAAGGGTTTGATGTGTTGTTGATCAGATAGACAGAAAATTCTACAAAAGTGTTGAAATTTGAATTGGATTTATTGTCTGGGATAGGCAACACTATAAGATTTGGTGTCCAAATTACTAAATTAATACCTTCGGCTTGAAAAATGTTGCTATCATTCGCTTCAAAAGATGTCATATTAGCCATCTCCTATCTTTACAAGTTTCTATACGCCACCGAGCTTTAATGTGACTTTTATATAGAGTAAAATCTATGCGTTACTATTAAAACTTAAGTTAATTCCTTATAAAATCAGGCGCAAGTAAGAAAACAAATTAAGAAAAATTTGATTACTTGGTTAAAAAGCTTTGCCTATAAAGCTTTCAGCCGCCAATACTGTGCAACTTCCTTGCTCGGTTGTGCCTGCGATCGCTCTTTTATGTCGGCATATATGGGTTTCCCGACATTGGGGTAAAAGCGGCTAGTATAAGCATTTAGGTTAAAGTATGCTCTCATTGCCACTCTGCTAAAAAGATGCTTAAGTTTGCACACTAAATTCTTCAGGAGCAATACCCCAGTTTACCCAACAAATACCATCTTGTGCTGATTTAATATCCGGTGGTACGCGCAATACATGAATCCTTTGGGTGCTAGGACAGGTCATTTTCAACAAATAAATTGGTTCTATATCTATATCGGAATCAATTTTAAGAAGCGTATATTCTTGCCAGGAATCTAATTCAACTACTTGTAACTGTTCCAAAATGCGAGTATAACCAATACCTTGAATTAACACGCGCCGCAGTTCAGCGTTATCTTCTTCTAATAACCATCTTGCCTGCCACTTCATTGGGGGTAATTTGCCATATAACTCTTGCAACCTGACACCGTGATATGCGTAAATGCTATACCCGTCAGCAAATTGAACTGCTGCTTCTCCTTCAGCATGAAGCATATTTTCTTGATCAAAAGATATCTTGCAAGGACGCTCACAGACTATACAAACCTTTTCATATTTGGATATTAAACCACAGTATTGAATTAAATCTTGAAACACTTGCCATTTTTTCTTGTCATGATTAATGGCAAGGACTGAAATACAAAAATCAAACATACAACCCCAAATTGCCCACTCTGCTGTTCTAGTCAAGGGTTGTGTCAAATATAAAAGGTCAGTAAATTCTGTCTCGTGTTGGTCAAGCTCAGTCATTAATTGCTGTTCAATACTTTGTTTTATACCATAAGGAAAGTATGAGCTTTGTGGATGACTTACAGTTGGGTAATATGGAAATTCAGGAAATTGTATTTGATTCCGCAATCTGATGAAGAGTTGATAATCTAGCTGTTGATTTATTCCATGTTGAATATGTTCTATTACTCTTTTAAGAAACTTGATATGAATCTTGCCTCCTAAATAAGCTTTAAAGTTTTCAATAGCCAGAACTTTTTGAATTGCTATCAGGGGATTACTATAGAATAAAATTTCCGGTTCTGGATAGTCGCTTACAACATAAGCAGCTTTAATTACTGCTACAACTTTTTCATGATTAATTGGTTCTGTAGAGATTGCTATCTGTAGCCATTTGTCTCGATAGATGGCAATCATTGCTTCTTGTTCCTCAGTCAGTTCAGTGATGATGTGTCTTGGCATAACTTAAGACAAGTTAAATACAGAACTCTAAACTTAAGTTACCCAGAATCACGTTTGATACCACTGTTTAGTTAAAACCAAGAAAAAACTAAGAATGTTTTTTGATGATTTAGCTCGAATGTTTGATGAATAAAGTTTTCAGCCGCCAATGCTGCATACCTTGATTGCTCGGTCGCGGCTTTCAAGGACTACTCCCTTTGCAACTTTAATACGACGTTTTGATAATACCTAGCCGCCATTTCTTCAGCTTTTTCATAGACAACTAATGGGTCTTTTAGCATATCACCTGGTTCAAGCTCTAAATCGCTAGTTGAAAGTGAGACTCGCCCTTTTTCAACATCAATATTGGTAATGATTGCTCTCACCCACTCACCTACTTGAAAAACTTGCTGTGGATGCTCAACAGTTTGTTGAGAAATTGCAGCAATATGTAGTAGCGCATAATATCCCCCAATATTAACGAAGACACCATAGGATTTAATTTTATGGATAGTGCCATCTACAAGTTGACCAAGCTTTAGTGTTTTTAACCTTGCTTTTGCTGAAACACTATGATTATAAGGTGTTCGTCTTTCTATGAAGTTCTCGCGCAGTCCATATTGTTTGTTTAGCTCAATTCTTCGCTGAGAATACCAACTTGCATCAAATTCACCTAAAGCAATATCAATTGGTAAATTTTTGTATAAGCTGACAAGTGCGTAGGCTTCTGTGATTTGACCGTTAGCTGTTAAATCGGTAATCCATAACATTACATCATGTAGAATAACTAGCCATTGTTGTAAGGGCGTTAATTGGTTCCATACAGTTTCACGTCCGGTTTCACTAACCCTGCCACGTCCGCCCCAGTACATTGCTAAACGTATTCGCCAATTTTGACCAGAAATATTAGATGGTTTGAGCAAAGCTCCCCAATTTGTATTACTCAGATCATCAATGTATGACCATTGTGATGGTTGATACTCATCTTGAAGAAATTTGATGACTCCATCATGAAAAGCCTTGAGCAATTCATAACGAGAAGCAGTAATCTTGAGGCGTGTTGTAGTGTCATTCCCGCACATCCAAGGCTCAATTCTCAATTGCACAACTAGATCGCTCAAACACTCAACTATCATCTCTACTCCATGACCTTCCTCATCGATGATCATTTTGGCGGGTAGTTGTGAGTCTCGAATTTGTCCCAGCCAAATGTACAGTTCTTGATAAGGATTGAATGTAGATGATGTCCAAATTTGGGTGCAAATATGATCAGCTTCTATACGGAGCAAAATCCATCCTCTGAGAATATCTTCATTAGAGGATTGTGTAAGGGTCACTCTCATTTATTCAAAACAATATACCGCGATCGCTCACAGACAAAACCAATTTAACACCACCAAAACCATACACAAGTTAATAAGTATTATTTTCAACATTCGGTTTTCTGCTTCTCCAGCCCCGACCGGGCAATAGAGATGCACAGCACTGGCTCTCAAAACCATTAGTATCCCTCGGCTGTAGCAACCAATTTCAGAAAACCTGTCCTGAATGATATTTGAGGATAATGCCCTGATCAATGTCTTTTGGTTGTGCTGAATTTGGTTTAGGAAAAACGTTTTTCCTAAATTCATTTCCATGTCTATCCTGCCGCCCCTCTCCCTCATCGTTATGGTTTTCTTGCTTTCTGGTTTTCTGGTTCTCCAAACTTTTGGGTTAGCGCCTCAACAATAACTGAGGTTACAGTAATCCCTTGCTCTTTAGCTTTAGACATCCAGTAGCGACGTTGGGATATAGGGACTTTGACACACAGATTAACCATCTGTTCAAGCTCTGGCTCTTTTTCTGGTAAACCAGATATCTGGTCTGATGTATTTATGGCTTTCTGGTTTTCTGGTTCCGTCTCTCTGGCTTTTTTAATCAAATCACCGTACTTGCTCATTTCAAAATCTCCATAACTTCTTTACCTAGCGCGAGGTAATCAGCCCAAGCTGTTTTTAAACGCGAGTCCTCAACATCCCGAATGGGAACACCAGCCATTGCTGCTTTCTCAAAGCCGACAGTGCGCCGGATCATTGCCTGAAATACGGGGATGCCTCCATTCAACAAATCCTGACGCAGTGTTTCACCTTCCTTGCTGGGATAGGGAGGAACAATAGTGAGCAAGCAGCGATAGTTTGTCTCACCCAAATCTTTCACCATCAAAAGCATTGGCTCAAGGCTTACAATGTCTGGCTTTGTGGGCAGTATTAGAAGGTCGCAGCCTTTGGCTAATTCCTTTAGATCATCGGAGTCAGGTCTTGCTGGGGTGTCGATGACCACAAATTGAGCATCAGCAATTACTTTGAGGGCTTGGCGTTCGTCCACAGCAGGGAAAGGGAATGATCCGCGTTTTGACCAAGCCAGGGCTGTACGGTTCTGGTCGCCGTCTACAAGAACTGTTTTACCAACTTCACTAAAGAAGGTTGCAAGATGCACAGCTGTAGTGCTTTTCCCCACTCCTCCTTTGTATCCAGTGATCGTAACAATTTTCTTAGGACTGTCCATATTTCTGGTAAACCATAAATCTGGTTTTCTGGTTATTTGGTTTTCTGGCTTGGTCTACATCATACTCATGAATGTACAGCAGTCACGTATATTTGTAGCCTACTCTTCCTGAGAACAAGCTAAGGGCATATATTTAGTGCTTCTACTATATCAGTATTAAATTAATGGAAGCTTTACCCGATAATTGGGCAGATATTCAGCCTGATACTGTATATTTTTCAATCAGTGGTCTGCTAGTTTCATTTGCAAGTGAACAAATAAAGCTGGGATTAAAATATGATCAGAAAGGGAAACATTTAAAAGCCATTGAAAAAGGGCTTGTACCCCCTCGCGGTAATGTTGGGTTGGTGGCTTCCCAAGAATCAGGCTACGATTTGAAATCTAAAATCTTAGGTAAAGGTGGCGACCGCCGATTTCATGCAAAATTTATTGATGGTACATTACACTTCCCAGGTTTGGTAACAGAACATTAAACCCACAGAATATGACAAGACTAGAATTAAAAAATCATCAAGTCTGGCGAGATTTAACTGAAATATTAGAAAATTTAGATGCTAACATTCTTGTTCAAGAACATCTTACCCAATGTGATTATAAAGTATGCGGTTACTGGGATGAACAAGATGAATATTATGAAACAATTATGTTGCCTCGTAACCTAGAAGCAGAATTAGTTAGCAGTTCTATTGGCGTTACTCACACTGAACGTTTTTTACAACTAAAGTTTTCACTTATAAGCGATAGTGTTGATGCCACACAAGCATCAAATCATCATACTCAAAAGATTGGTGAGTTAGTTCTTGTTTATGATGAAAATCTAGAATTTGTTGATGAGAATTGGATTTTAGATGTCGATTCTCCAATGCTTGAGATAAATTGAATTTGATTCATTGCTTTCATCGGTTTTGGAACAGAATTTATGTCCAAACGAATCCGTGCTGAGGCTTTAATATCACAGGGAAAACAGCGCATTCAAGAGGTAGTGCTAAATTTTAGTATGGATTTTGCCAAAAAACGTCGCCAACGCATTGAAACCCTTATTAATTATTTGCAAGATAGCTTAACGCAAGATGATCAGCGATGGATAGATGAATATTATGCTGACCTTCAGCTTCAGTTGCATGAGCTAAACGAAACAGTACGCGACTATTATACTGAAAACGAAGAGGATGACTTGTGGGTAGAGATTCAGAAAAGGTCGGATTCGGAGGATGATAATACTGGTGGTTCATCCCCAACTCCTAGTCCACGCCGACCAGACCCTACACCAGGAAGTTTAGATTCAGCAGAATTACCACCAACATAAAGCGGCAGTGCGGCCACTCTCGCGTTCGCGCCCAAGGCGAGTTAATCGGGCATGGATGTGTCCCGATGATGGAGTAATAAATTTTTATATCAGTATCTAAATAGATAGCGTAGTCAGCTAATTAAGTAAGAAGTAAGAAACACTGACTGTATTAAATTAATAATTGGCTCAATGTAAGCATTGAGACTGCTTCGGTTGCCTACCTTTCTTGCTTTTTCGCGGCTCATTATATCTTGCCTGTTTACTATATCTAATTCAGATAAACCCGGCCATCACCTACACAACCCCAATTAGTCAGCTTATGTGGCGATTTAAAACTATTCCGTGAAGATAAAAACAGGCAACCTTTTCAGAATGTTTTCTTTTTAAATGTTGAAATCCTGAATTTCCTGAAACAGCACTATAAAGTCTTTAGGAATAAGTTCTGGTACATCATCAATAACTTTTGACAAAATCTCCTTTTTTAGTTGAGGTTCTTGTTTAAACCTGTTTAATTGAGGAAAAATCTTTTTAAGTGTGTCTTCTAGTTGATGCCCTTGAATTTGTAAAAACCACAATGGTAAATTAATTGATTGTCCACTAATATATTCACAAGATTGCTTATCTGCTTCGTTCTGTGGCATTATATGCTCTCCCACTTTTTTGACTATAAAGTCAGCTACTACCTGAAGCCGACTGCTATCAAATTTACCAAGGTTTATATAAGTCTCATCGTCATTTAGACCTACCATAGAACGTTCAATCCACTTTTCTCTAAGCAACAAAGCAGCTACAAGAATTGGATCAAGTATATAGTTTTCGATACTATAACGATTTTCTTGACCCATGACTTTTACGCGCTCAGTCTCATAATTTTTTAAATCCCAATCAATTATTCCATAAACAGTTCGATTGCCACCAGAATGTAGTTTATTAACTACATCTTTCACTTGATCACAATTTCCCTGACCTCCTACCCCGGACGAAATAAAATTGAGAGATATTTCGGGTAGCAACTTATCCTTTATTTTTTTGTATATTTGTTCATAGCAAAGAACATCATTCTGGCTTTCGACAAATATTTGACGGCGATTCTCATAATCAATACTTAGGGTAGGTACTCCTGTTGTTAAAATAGCTAATGCTTTATCTTTTGTTATTTTTTGTAAACGATCACTATCTGCCTTATACATAGCATATAGTGAATCTTGTGGTGCTAAGGCGACTGTTGATGGCGAATGAGTTGTCAATATTACTTTAATATTATGTCGATTGATCAGTATCTCTTGAATTGTACGTAAAAGAGATTGAATCATAGAGGGATGCAGAGGTGCATCAATTTCATCAAACAATAAAATTTTTGGGTAATCTACAAGCTGGCGACGATCTTCAGCATAGTAAAGACATAATGCAAATGACATCAAGATTCTTTCGCCAGAAGATAGATCGGCAAACTTAACCTGTGTTCCTCTTACTTGATCTGTAAGAATTGGTTCGTAAGGATGCTCATCATATTCAGGTGGTTCATTGATCCTGAAATCTAGACTTGCAGCTTCAAGAATACTATTGACAAAGTTCCAAGGTGGTTCTCCATATCTCATTAAAAACTCCTCATCTGTCAAAAAGCTGACAGCTTTACCTTTAGAGTTCTGAAAAGCTTTGCGTTCATTCTTATCCCAATTGATCTGGTAATCTACAAAAAGCCTGCTAAATGACTGTTGAAACATATCAACAGGTATCCAATTTTTTGGAAAATTCTTGTAAAAATCATCTTTCTCAAAAGCAATAAGAGGAATATTAGTATTTCCTTCCAAGAGATTAACTAATCGTGAGCGTTTATATCTATCATTTTGCACAAACCTATCAGCTAAACTTTCATTTAGACTAGCAGTGAAAGTCTTGAACATTTTAAAAAAGTTGCTTGCTTGGGATGGATCTGTGCCTGTTGCTATTAGGTCTGCTTCCGTCATATTTACAAGGTTACGGATTTTTTCATCTACAACATCAAGCCCACTATATTCGGCAAATTTATTTATAAAAAAAGGTCGATATTCTTCAATAAGCTGAGAAATTTCAGTCCAAAATACATCTTTTTCTTGGGTTATTTGATACGGTGCAAAAGCCCCACTGTCTTTAGGAACAAGATTAGCCCAATTGAATAGACGAATTGGTCGTGTTTGCTTGTCTAGAACAATGTCGTCAACCTGAATACAGCCTTTTTCGATAGCTTCTATTAAATGTGTCTTTCCTGCACCATTCACTCCAGTTAATACTACAAAATTAGGTAGTTCAATCTCTGGTAAGGAAGTAATTGATTTGTATGCTCTAATGATTGAGAGTCTCATCTATCCAAGCTAAGTAATTTTGATGTCATTAAGTATACAGTACAAAATTACTTTTTATTTATTGGTGTGTACGTCATTAGATACCTTGAAGCGATCCATATACGCTATTTGATGTTTTAAAAATAACAATCTAAAATCCAATCACCGAAACAGCCTTTCGCTTCTGCTCTGGCGTGACCTCTAGATAACGCTGCAACGTCCCCAGGTCACTGTGACCAGAGATTTCTTGAATAGTTCTCAAAGGTATCCCCGCGCTGGACATCTGCGTGAGGGCAGTTCGCCTAAACGAATGGGTGCTAACTCCCTCTACTCCAATCCGCTTGCAGGCATCACGTAAAATCTTGTCTGCCATGAATCGGGTCAGACGTTCAGTTACACCGCGCATACCAGGAAACATTACCCCTGGTTTTAGTTGGTACTCGCCTAGCATTGCGGCTAGCCCTGGTGGGATGTCCACAATCCGGGTTTTATGCTTGCCTTTGGTGGTAGACTTGCGAAAAGTGATAGCACCAGATTTGATATCAGTCGTCTGGAGTGCTAGCGCTTCTGATACGCGACAACCAGTGAAAAGGCAAATCCCAAACAGAGCGCGATCGCGGGGGCTGAGAAATCCCTCGGTGAATAATCGCCTCAGTTCGTCTTGGGTTAATATTTTGCCTTGTCCGTTGCCGCTAACCTTCATGTTTTCTACTTTCTAGGGGGTTACACGTTTTAAGTAAAACGTGTAACAAGTGACCCAAAGTATTGTAACTCCGTTAGCGACACCAAGGCGATCGCACCGAATCAATTCCAACTTATCAATCGCAATCGCTACAACCCGCATGATCCCGTTGGCTGATAAAACCTGCTTATGATTGCAGTATGATGGCCACTTACAGGTATAATCCACGCAAATAGGATCTGCTCATATTGCGGCTGTCTCAACTGTCTATACTCGCTTCTATACCAAGAGTTGATAAATCGTTGCTATCAAAACCGATATCAATTTTCTACTTAAAGATGTTCGACAGAATCTCTGTCTATCATCACCAAAGGCTTTTTTTTAAGAAGGTTAATGAACATGGGTAGGTAGCCAGCCGCTCTTAAGAAGGAAGATAGAGAAAAGTTAACTACCACCACTCCCCGATTTAATCCTTTCGCTCTCCTCACCGATAAATCATTCATTCACAATCAAGTTATAGTCGATATAACCGAGCATCGCCCCTCTTTTTATCGCCTCATAACTGTTCTTGACGTGCCATTTACTGTACAAATCGCTGGCGTAATGTTTGACTGTACTAACAGAGAGAAACATTTCTTTGGCAATCTGTTCAAAACCTAAACCTTGAGCCAGTAAACGCAGGACTTGTATTTGTCGTTCGGTGGGAGAGTCAAGCAAGTTTTTGTCAACGGAGTTGGGGTCAATATATCTATTTTTATCAAGGCTTTTCAACAGTTTTTTAGCCAGCTTCGGGTCAAGCAGGCATTCATCAGAGTAAGCTCTTTTGATGGCTAGTTCAATCAATTCTACATCAGCACTTTTGAGCATATAAGAATCAGCACCATGACGAAAAGCTGACTTAATAAAGTCGGAATGAGTCTGATTAGTAAAAATCACCACTTTACTATTAGTTTTCCTTTTGATTGAGCTAGTCAGTTCTAAACCACTCATGTCGGGTAAGAGTAAATCAACTAACACAACATCAGGGTTGGTCTGTTCAATTAACTGAAACCCTAGCTTTCCACTGGTGGCATCACCAGTTACTTCTATATCTGGAGATTTTTCAATAGCGCTTTTGATGCCTAAGAGTGTGAATGTTTCTGGTTCAACAATTACTATTTTCAGCATGATTTTACTAATCCTCTAATAATAAATGGCTGTTTATTGGGTAATTTCTTATTGGTGTCTAGCGGACACGTTGAAGACACTTGGTGTCTGGGCGGTGTCTGGGGTAGTGTCTGCTGGTGTCTGCACAGGATAAGGGTTTTGAGCTTTGGTGTCTGTGGTGTCCGGTGTCCAGTGTCCGCGAAAAAAGGGCGTTTTTGGGGCGAGACACTAGACACCGATGGCAGTCAAATTTGATTAAGCTTGATAACACCCTCGCCTATCCAGTCCGCCAATCCTGCCCCCACAATTTCATACATCCAGCCCTTTATTTGCTCAACAGTAAATCTCTCACCGTTCACTTTAAAGTTGCCCTTAAACTCTCTTACATCAGCTTCAACTCGTTCAGTTCTGGTGAGATATTCATACAGTTTTTGCGCCATAGGTGACAGTTTATTAGGTTCATCTTGGGTATCACCAGCTTTGTTACCAAGATTGAATTCCAGTTCATAAATCCGCTCTAAAGTGGCTTTATCGATTGTTGGCGGGTCATTAACTGTTCTAGATTCATCAAGCCGAAAATCAATTCGCTTGTGGTCAAGTTTGGGCAGTTCAATATCAATCCATTGCCCATGCCCAGGTAATTTAATTGCTCCTTTACCACTAGCTTTAGCGAATGTCGTGATTGGGTCAATAGTTGCGATTAGTTCTACTTCTAACAGTGCCGCATCTCGAAGTTTTGATAGTCCTTTAGCTTTGGCTAAGATTTCCATTGTGCGGTCGTGAGCTACGAACAAGGGAATCATTAATTGTTTGCGAGATTCAGTCATGGCACAGCGAAACCATTTACCAATAAAATCAGGGTCGGGCTTCCATTTTTCATCCTCACAATCGTCTGGCATTGGCTCAACAATGTTATCTGTCCAGGTGGTAAATTCTTCACAGATAACTGATAGCATCTTGCCCGACGCTCTTAGGTTCTCCGTCCATTGTTCTTCTGTCAGCCCACTTAAGCGGTAATCTTCATAGCGCTGGCGCATTTCATTCATGTACCATTGCATGAATTCGGCTATTTCTTTGTAGCCGGTAATCAGCCGCACACCTCGCCATTCGACCTGTGTACCGTGCGGGTCAAGCGCTACGATGTTCCACCCAGCTTGTACTTTCTTCCAAATAATTTCTCTAGTAGTCCAGGATTTCCCCGCACCCATGCCACCAAAGATTAAAGTGGGGTAGCCGATGGTGTTGTTGATCCAGCGATATTTGTCAGTGGGAGCGATTGCCGGCTGTTCTCCCCCAGTAACCTTGTCGTTGGGGTCAATCGTCCCTTGTAAAGTCTGACTACCTTGCAAATAGGGCGTTTTCATCTCGCGCAACTGCTTAATGTAATCTGCTTTCTGTTGCTCGGTCATCCCAGCCGTTTGCGCCTCAAAAATGGCCTCAGATGCTTCCATCTGGGTAACTTCAATTTCAGTGTGGGCGTAAATCTCGGCTTTTTGGATATCCACAGTGCGGTCATTGGCGATTAGATCCAAGTCGGCTTGTAGTTGGACTTCTGCGATCGCAACGTCCTTGTAACTCTCCAACAACTCGGAACGTGCGGCCATATCAGCTTTTGCAGCATCACGCTTTTGGGCGATGTCTTCAAAAACTGCCCTCTGCTTCTCTTCATCCTGGCAATGGCGCAACATCCACCCAGCTAGCGCAAACCCCAGGAAACCACCAAAAGCCCAAAACGGCTTATATGGGTTAGTCGCTTTCACCAGTCCGTTTACCCCCATAGCTGGGTTACGCACAATCTGAGTGGGCATTCCTTCTAACTGCCACTGTGACCAATAAAAGGGGGTCATGCGAAATGGTCTGTTATTCTGATCCTGACATACCAATTTTTTCTGGGGAGTCCGAACGCAGAAATAAATGCGGTCGCTTGACTCCCCTTTCCACGCCATTGCAGCTGATCCAATACCCACAGTTAAACTCAGCCCAATTGCAACAGCTTTTTTATCCATCGGCAACTGTCCGAACCACTTCATTAAACCCGATTGTTGCGACTCAGATAACTGTTTATGTTTGTCACTTAAATAATTCATTTACTTCTCCTGCCACCAAATAGAAAAAGCATTAATATCGCTAGAAATATGCCCACTCCTGCACCATCCATCCAACTTGAAGATTCAGCAGTTTTTGGCTTATAAACCGACTCGATAGAAGTCTTAACTGTACTAGTAGAAATTCTCGATTCGTTCCACTCGCCTAACGGTTCATTGAGCGCACACAATAACGCCAGTGATGCACTGCAACCAGTCATTAAATTAGTGACAAAATTATTGAACCCTTCACCTGTTGCAGTAGCAGTAAAATACAGGTGTGCAGTTCCCACAGCAAGAAACATTCCAACTGGGTGAACCTGCAATAGATGAAAGGTGAAAATAACTGCACTATTCAAGCAACTGCCAGCGACAATTTCACAGGCATTACCAGCACGTCTAAATGTTCTACCTCTGTTATTTTCTGGCAGTGGTGGTAACTGTTCTGGTTGTTGATGCTGCTTAGTTGATTGTGGTGTTTGTGCCAGCCCTTCATGCAAAAAAGGGCTGACGCTATGAGGATCTTCATTTCGTTTCCTTACTAGCATCAGCCTTACCTTTATTGATTACTTATCTATCGCCTAACTTCTGCCACAAGTTACCTAACATCGCACCCCAACCGCGAACTGTTCCTGTTGCTGAAACACTTGATGCTGGTGCAGAAGTTTGGCTAGTAACTGGTATGACTTCCTGGGGTGTTTGGTTCGGTTCTAAAGCTCTGGAACCATACCTAGCACGAGCTAAAAGTTGTTGTCGTTTCTCTCTCAGTCCTGTAGTAATTGCTTGCCTTTCGGCTTGGACAACTTGTCTATTTTCTATCCCACTTATCTTGTTTTCATGCCGCCACAATTCTGCTTGTAAATCGTGGTGTAATTGGGCTGCGACTTCGGTCAGCGCGTGTTTACGTTTCTGATCAATTCGCAGTAGATCCGCTCTATCTTGGGCATCTATTTTACTCATCTCCGAATCAAATTCCGAGTTAAGTTTCCGAATCTTGGCGATAGCACCCGCAACATGAGAACCATATTGTTTACGAAGTTCTGTCCAAGTTACCTGACCTTTAGTCAGCTTCTCCATTGCCTCAAAGACAACCTTGGCGTTGTCTAAAAATGGTTCTAGTCTGTCAGATAATTCTTGGGCATTATTCGCATAATCAGCAAATTGTTCAAGCTTGTTTATATCCGAAAGATAGCCCAAAATATCAGACTCAAATCCTCCCCAAGATTGCGCTTTCTCGTCGATATGCGAACTATGACCAACTACAGGATTACGTATTGCAAAGTCCATTGCTTAATCTCCTAATAAGGTATGTTGTCGTAGTCGATATTTATCGGCTCTTGGGGCACTTCATCCCAGTAACCCATCTCTTCAAATCGGTTATAAATTCTCGTTGCTAATTGCCTTACGGGGTCGTCCAAATCATCAGAGATTAAATCAAATCGGTTAGAGCCAAACGCCAAGATATTTGCAATGTCCGCGTCAATCCCATTACCCAAGAATTGACCAAATGCAGCAGAGTATGGATGGTCATCAATGGTTTCATGAGTTGCTAGAAATTCTGTCCCGGTGAAGGGTGGGTAATCTTCACTCTCGAATATTGGTGTAGAAAGTGCCTGAATATCCGCCTCAATCATTGCTGCCCATTGTTCAGGATTTTCTACTTTGAATTGCTGCTTTCTTAGGGCGGAGTCGGTCAGAGGTGATTTGCCCCAATCGTTGGGATTTTTGTAATCAAGTGTCATTTGTTAGAATCCTTGTAACGATGTGTACTTGATGCACTTTCGGGTGGGGCGATTGCACTTACTTTGCTCGGTCAGGGCAATCGCTTCATCATCAGTTCTCACAAAACTCAACAAGTTCAAAAACCTCCCTCTGCACTTGGTTTTGACTTAATTCTTTACGCCTGCCCTTAGAGTCGTTAAAAATGAAAGGGGCATTGACTCCACAATTAGACCGATGGCTGTAGCGCAGTTGTTGACCACGGAATTCATAGAGGTGGTTACGTTGCAAAGTTGTCGTTTCTAACATAAGTTCCTCAAACTTGGGAGTAGAACTCGATATTTAGGATTGCTTCGTGAATCTCCATCAAAGCTTGGACAGCATCCCCCATTTTTAGGTCATTCGATGTACTGAACCGCTCGGAGGCTTCGATTTGTTGATAATTTGGCGATGCTTGCACAAACCTAAGAGTCTGTTCGCAACCCAGGATGATGGTCATGATTTCAGTAGTCGTTAGCGATGGTTGTGTCTGCATGGTTTCTTGGTCGCTCATGACTTGTTTCTCCTCCTTTGGGTTTTGATTGGTGCGGCTGGGGCTTCTGGCTGACTTGGTTTCTGAAGTACATAGCTGATTGCCCCTCCACCTCCGACAGCTGCGGCAATGGTGAACATATTGTTTCTGCCAAAGTATTGGACTCCGAAGTAGCCAAGGGCTAACGCTGCTGCTGTTGCTCCAATGCCTAAAACCGTGTTTCTGAATCTGGATTTGGTCATGCTGCCCCCTTGAAATTAGTGACCATTGCGCTAAGTGCCGATTTATTAGGCTGTGTTGATGTTGCTGTTTCAACTTTGGGCGATGGTTGTACATTGCCGTGTTGAAAAATCAGCTTCTCTACACCTGCTGATAATGCCTGTGTCGGTGCATCTTGGGGTAAATCAAAAATCTTGCACAATTCAATTACTGCTAGATAGGAGATGGTTATACGCCGAGATTCATAGTTCATTGATTAGGCTCCCTCTGCAATTTGAGTTAATAGTTTCAACCCCAAAGCATTGATGAATTGGGGATTATTCAAGACCACAAAACCTAAATCGGCTAGGTTCTGATCCACCACTGGCAGCGAAACACCACCACCCCAGGCGACAAGGTATTTAGCGCGGTCTAGATAATTACCAGCAGTTACAAAGTTGGCGAATTTCTCAATCCTGTTACTCCACCATTCATCTAGGCACTGGCTGTACTCTGTTTCAAACTTCTTACCTGTCAGGTGGTTGCCGCCGTATGTGAAAGTCCCTTCTACAATTCCCTGGTTCACCAAACTGGGTGAGTGCTTCACATCCTTGGATAGCAGGCTTACTCGGTCGTTTCGCTTGTCTAATGCCTCTGCAATCATTGAGTGCAGTTCACCGCAACCACCTTCAATCAAGTGACGGTCAATCACTGCACCACTGCCGTTAAACACGGTTACAAGCCAAGTGGATGAACCGATATCAAGAGCGATCGCTAATTCTGACGGGTCAAGTACCAGGGATGCTTCACCGAATAAGCAGTGGGCAATGCTTCCAAATCCTTCGGGATAAATGCTTGTGACTAAAATCTCAACTGTCTTGGTGACAATGGAACGAGTTACAGGATGCAGATGCTCAAAGGTGTGAGTCCCTTCTACTCTGCGTTTAATCTCAGTCGCCCAACGTTCTGGGTTGTGGTTGCTCAAACTAATCGAAAGTTTGACCCCATCGGGAATATTCAGAACTGCTAAGTCTGCAAGGATGCTTTCTAGTGCCAGTTCTGCTTTCTTGGCTTTGTCCTCGTGCAGCAAGGTGTGGTCACTTTGCGCTAGAGCCGCACTGCCCCAAAAGAATTGAACATCTTTTAAGTCCAGGCGAGAACCTTCTACATACCGCACCCAGCAGCCATCTTTTGAGATGGTTTCGTGGTGCATGATGTTGCGGTTGCGAACAAGTGAGTATGCGGCAGGCATCATGATCGAAAAATCACCGATGATTGCTTTGCCATACCCTGCACCTGAGTCTTTTCCGGCGATAAGGTCAGTTAGCCCTGATTTGGCTAACAAGTCTGCAAGGACTTGCCAATTTTTGGCATTGGAATATATAGCTGTCATGGTTCAGATGATTGGTAAATTCTTGATTTTCCTGGCTTTGCAGAATTTAGAGGCTAAATCGCTTTAAATCCACATATCCAGTTAAGGGCTTGCCATCACTTCGCTTTCCGGCTTCTGTCACCTATGTTATGCGTCGTTTTTTGGCTTGCTAGTGTTATGATAGCATTACTTCATGAAGTAATGAAGTAATGTTTTACTAATTTTCTTGAGGTAATGTCAAAATGTTTTCAGAACAAATAGAAAACAGTGATGTGGTAACAAGACGAGACGATCCAAATTTCACTCAAGTTAGCGGGTACATACCAAAGGAGAAAGCTTTAAACTTTAAAATTGCTTGCACTGCTTTGCAAATAACCCAAAGCGATGCACTAGATGAAGCAATTAGCCTTTGGCTAGCAAATCATGAGCAACCTTCCTCCACACCCAAGGGCAAAAAAGGTAAGGGTACAGCATGACCAAAGAAAGCCAATCAGAAAAAAACGCTCTAAGGGAAATTCTGGCCTATTTACAGAAAGTAGGGCTATTTGCTCAAAATCCAGTGTCAAACATTACTATCAGTAAAGTTCGTATAATTTCACATCATTAATTTTGTTGTCTCCAATGACTACAGTGAAAGACCCACCAACCGATTTTCAACTCCCGCCGCACAACGAACCGGCATTAGAGATGCTTAGGGAGGCGAAAGACTATGCGTCCACTCAAGCTCTAGCGGCTGGTGCTGCTGCGCTGGCTACAGGAGGCATAATTCATCCATTTGGATGGGTTCTTTTTGGATTGGCTTACAAGCCGTTGATACGAATTCAAAAACTTGCGCGGCTGGAAAAATTAACAGCCCTACTTTTGAATGAGTTTAAAAGCCAGGGTATACAAGTCTTTCCAGTGCTAAAGCCCGAAGACAAGAACCCCATCGACTTGTTTATTAGGTTTCCGAGAAAGACACATCTGTTTATCTCCATTCGTTCACGGGGAGATAGTCAGGTGGTCTACAACGAAAAAAGGGAAATTCTACAGGTGAAAAAGAAAGATAAAAATGGTTTAACCACCTGGAAACCCTGCCCATTAGTTGAGCTATCGGATTACGAGAGATGGCTGACTAAAAATAGAGATTTGTTTGGAATGTCCTCGAAAGAGGTAACAAAAACACCGACAGGAAAAGTTTTGGTCTTATGGAGTCCAACTCAGGCAGCATCTGACCACAACCCACATCTTTATTCTGAGATGGGCAGTATGAAAATTCTGGCTCTCAGGAGAAAAGGTACTACGTTTGTAATTCAAGAGGAGGAAGTAACCGAGTTCATCAAGGCTTGGTTAGCCAAGTACGAATAGGCTAAAAGCTGAAAACCCTAAGTCTCGATGAGACAAACGGGCTTTCAATTGGAATTGGGGTATAGGTTTCGCCGCCTAATTAATATCCCTAATAGTAATCTTATCAAACCTTTTTGAGTGTTAAGCGATTGTAACACTGGCTACACAAAAAACGGCAACTCAGGAATTTTATCAAATTCGATTTCTGAACGTTTGTATTAGAAGATTACTTTCGGGATAGCTCCAATTCCTCCAACACACAAACTGGAGGAATAGCTCTCATGTCACCATTACAACAATCTCATAACTCAGTATCGGCGCAATCAGCAGATGCTCAAGGGGCAAATTCTGCTGCTTTGACAAAACTTGAGTTGATTAAGAGTCGGATAATCAAGTTCGCGTATAACGCCACAGGTAGAAACAAAGACTGGGACTTTAAGAAGCTGGCCGGCAACTTCGTTGATGTAGAAGGCACTCTAGCCGATGTCCAGCAACATATTAAAGCTGGCCATGCCATCTGTGCCGGACTGTTAAACGGCAAATGGCGCAGTAAGGCCAATATTATCGGTTCTCAGTGGCTACTACTCGACATTGATAATTCCAATATCGCCCGTGATGCTTATGATAAGCCGATTAAAGACGAAAACGGGAATTACATCAAAATTTACGATCATCAATTAACCATAGAAGAAGCCCTAGCCCATCCCTTCATTAAAAAACACTGTGCTTTAATTTACACCACAGCCAGTCATAAACCAGAGTGGCACAAATTCCGGTTGGTTTTCCTTCTGCCCGAATATGTCCAAGGCGCTGATACTGTAGAAGCTTGTACGCGCTTCCTCATGCAGCAGTTACCGCATGATCCAGCTTGTAAAGATGCAAGTCGTGTATTCTACGGCAGCACAGAAGCCGAATTCCCGCTAGTCAACCCTGAAGCCACTTTACCAGCAGAATGGATAAGTGAAGCGATTGCGATCGCGCAACAGGAACGTATTGAGTATCAGCAAAGAATTCAAGAAATTGAGTCACGGCGTAAAGAGTGGCGTGAGATTTCCCTCACTGAAGGCTGGGACATTGACCAGCTAATCCAGAACGCGCTTTCATTCATCCCACCACGTACCCCAGGAAGCGGCAACTACGACGAATGCCGTCAGGTGTTGATGGCACTGGTTAATCATTATGGGGCATCTGAGGCGGAAATCATCGCCGAGCAGTGGTCGCCCAGCATCAAGGGTTCAACTTGGAATATCCACGCTAAGATTCGCAGTTTTCGGCGTGGGGGAATCTCAATCGGTACACTGTTTCACATTGCCAAACAGTATGGCTTTCGGTTTCCTAAACGGCAGTATGAACCCAACCTCGGCAACAAAGGAGTAATTAGCCGTGAACAGTGGGAGCTTGGGCGAGTTAGAGAGGACTTAAGCAGCTTCCAAAATTTATTAAAGCAAGCGATCGCTCCATTTAGTTCGATATTTAAAGGATTTAAAGCGCCACCACAACCATTGCCCTTACCTGAAATTGACACGCCTTCGCCCAATGTAATTATTTACAAACCCGGCAATATCCCGTACATAACTGAAGTTACAGGCAATATCTCTATCTCCTGCCAGCCAGAGGAGCATATCGCCGCATGGGTAGAAGCTATTTCTAAGGGCTGGAAGCAGATTTTAGATAATTCCCACCCTGGACTAGGTAAATCTTACAACGCGGGGCAATTAACGGCGGGGCTATTCGGCGTTGATAAACTAATTTACCAGGATGCCAATCACAGAAACCCATCTACACTGCCCATTGAGACAAATTTTGTTGACCTGCCAGTGCGACACAACGGCTTTAAACTAGATCCCACCCGCAAAACTCCTCTAGGTGAGGATTTTAAACTGTGGACTAAAGCGGGTGAGACTGCCGACACTGACGGCAATTGTCACAGGACTTACTTATTTAACGCCTTCCGCAACAAGAATTTTAGCAGCCTTGATTTTGAAGAGAGCGGCATCAGTCCCATCTGTGGCGGTTGTTCCCTTAAAAATCAGTGCCGTTTTGCTTACGGGGAAGGTTTTGGCTTCCGCTTTCAAAAGCGCAGTGCAATTCAAAATTATTCTGAACTCAGAGCGCACCCCGACTCTACCCCTGTCACCTTAACTAATGCTGCTGACCAAACTTTCACCGTTGGGCGGTTATGGGAAGAAGCTGGTACACTCATCAAACCCGTGCGTAATGTTGATGTGAACCAAGGCGATTTTGAAACTACTGTCAGCAAGCTGCTACTGTTAGAACCAAATCTTCTATCACAGCTGCAACCTGCACTAAAAGTTTTACACCAACTGCTTACTCAGCAAATTAAACCCACTGACCGCTACGGCTTTGATGATGCCAGCATCCGTGCGCTGCTGCCCCCTTTCCCCACAGGCTTAGATATCGAAATGATTCGCCAAGCCTCAGAACCTGATTTAACTTTCCTAGAAGACTTGGATTCAATTGATATTACCCAAGATAAACAACTCAAAAAAAGCTCTGCGGCTCGTTATGCTGCCAAAAAGGTAGTTAAAGACAGCGCACGAACGGCAGGCAGGGAGTTTCTTGACTTGCCTAATTACTGGTTGCCTGACTTTCTGGAAGCTTGGAAGGGTGATGGTAGTTTTCAATCTCAATGGGGTGTACTCAGCATTCACCGCCGAAATCCCAAACATACTGAATTGGCCCACTCTGCCAAATTTAATATTTACCTTGATGCCACATTCAAATCCCAGCAGTTGAAATTGAAATTGGGCATCGATGAGCCTGTATTAATAATTGAGCAACAACGCCCAGACTACAGCAATTTAAAAGTGGTCAACGTCACTGGGCTGGGTAAACTGCCCAAAAATCGCTCTCTTCCACTTAGCAACCGTGTCAATGCCCTCAAAGAAACCTTGAAAAAACTCTGCCCCAACCTTGGCATTATCGATTGGAAACAGATTGCATCCCAAGCTGAGGGCCGCACAGAATATGGTCACTTTGTCGATGGGCGTGGTGTTAATCGCTTTAGTGAGTGTGATGCGATCGCTTCTTTTGGCATTCCCTACCAAAACATCGGTGTTTTAGCAGCACAATATCAGGTGATGACTGGTGAACCAGTCAACCTGGAAGATGAAAACAGCGCTTTCCAAAAGTATCTCACAGACCTGATCCGTGCAGAAATCATCCAAGAGATTGGGCGATTACGCGCTCATCGTCGCTCCAATGTGGAGCTAACATTCTACTTCTGCGCTGACTATGATTTGGGTTTCCTCGATCGTGAATTACCAGGGGTGAAATTAGAGGTTGTTGATGCCTGCGATTTCTGCATTGAAGCTGGTAGCCGCGACCAGCAGACCGGACACGCTATAGTCAACGCTTTCACGCACCTTTGGCAGTCAAACCAGAAAATTGGACAAAAGGCGATCGCCAAAATCATAGACACTACCCAAGGATGGGTGAGCCGATTTACCCAACGCTGGGGGGGCTGGCAGCACTTTAAAAAATTATTACTCTTGCTATTAGATAGTCTTAATAGCGGTAGTAATAAAAATTTGGCTGAATTAACCGATGATGAAAAGTGGCTAGCGCGTACATACTTTCCGATGTTGATTGCTGAATCAGAATCATCACTCTCAAGTGTGCAAGAAGGAGTGGCAGAAGTTGCCCAAGTTTTTGATACTAGGGCGATGCGGCGAGTTTTACACTTCTGCACGCCCCAAGTTAGGGCTTCACTGCTGATGATTGTACTGAGTTGTCTGCCCACTGAAGTTTACTCAATTTCAGTTTCTTCAATCTCTGGGTCACTCGCAGAACCTGCGCTATCACCTTGAACAGTCATAAGAACTGATTCCAGACGATAACCAGCTTCCCGAATGTAATATCCAGCTGCACCCACGTCTTCAAACACGCTGTCAAATTGGGGATGAGTTGACGGAAAAATCTTTCTCAGGCGTTCGCTGATTCCTGAAAGTTCTTGCTGAATTGCGATTAGTTCTTGAGTATCATCGTCCATGACTTATTTACCACAAAGATAGCTGCCCTGGTGAAACATTTGATTTCCCACCTCTATGGTATAAAAGGTGACAAGCACTGCAAAGAGCTATAAGGTTGCCTCTATGGTTATTTGCTGGGTTTCTGTCCCAATGATGAACCTGTAGGGTGTACACCCTGCGTTTTGAGCGTGTAAATTCTGATGTTTTTTCACTCTTAGGGAATGCAGTGTAACCCGCACTTTTGACAACGCCACTGGGCTTGTTGCTTAACTTCCGTGGCAATTTCTGACCAATTATCTGGGTATAGAGAATAGGTGAATGTCATCAGTCTAATTAAACTAAAGCTTTGAGAATTGTAATGCTTCTAGGGCTGGGCTACGTTTGAAAAAATATTACTCCTGCTATTAGATAGTCTTAATAGCGGTAGTAATAAAAATTTGGCTGACTTAGACGACGATGAAAAGTGGTTAGCCCGTACATACTTCCCGATGTTGATTGCTGAATCAGAATCATCACCAGTACCCAACTGCTAAAAAATTTATTCAGATTCAAAGTCGATCAGAACAGCATCGGCCTGAAACATTTCGTCTTTAGCTTTTAAACCAATATCTCGACGGATACTGTCTAGAATTTCTAGACCTGTGCGTTGGCTGTTGGGGTAGGGAGTCCAGATGGCGTTGACTGTAATTTCAGTACCGACTAAGAATGTGTTGACTGCGCCGACAAAATATTCACCATCGGCATAATCTAAGCGGACAAGGTAAACACGAGATTTGCCAGCGTAGTGAGCATTTTTAATGTCAGAGGCGGTTTGATAATCGGGATGTGATTCAGTCAAGTAGGTGATTTTAGGCTTGTTGGGATGATTAAATCCTTCGGATTTACCCAAATTGGGGTCTGACTTTTTAAATCCTCCCGATTTACCCCAATTGGGGTCTAACTTTTTACGCCTTTGAGCTTCTCCCATATTGATTCCTATTATGTGGCTAACTTGACCTGATTAAAGACTAAAACTAGGATGCCATTGTTTCTATGTTGTTGCTGCTGAGGCTGCTTTTAGTTGTTTCTTGCTCTTACTCTTCCTATTGTTTACAGGTGTTTCTTCAGTTTCGCTGCTTTCAACAACTGCTGACTGATTTTCAACAGCCCCCTGAACTGATGCACTACTATCGCTGTCAGATGCTTTTTGACGGCGACGGCTGCTTTTCTTCAACTCACCGATTAAATATTTGATTCTGCCGCCTGTCAAATTAATACCCAGATCCTTCAGCATCTCTGAAACTTCATCATAACTGTAGCCGTACTTATCAGAAGTCAGTTTTTCAATGTACCGTCTCATTTTCCTGATGGCCTCTCTGTCCGATATATCCTCTCGTTCTTTCGGCTTCTGTTCTTTCAGCAGATTGATGGCTTTATCAATCTTCTCTTTCGTAATTACTTCTGAAATCTGATGTTCACTCATGGTTATCTCGTGAATCCCGATTAACTGATAATTATCGGTTATTTGAAAAAATCTGATTCAAAATCCTCAAAAAAATTGACTATTGCGGCTACGCCGAATTATCTTTTTGTACTACGGCTACGCCAAACTATTTTTTATTGTGGCAGCCTCGCTGATAGTCTTATTCAAGCTAATGCTAAAAAATCTGGCTATTACAGCTACGCTGAATCAGAGAATTTTACTTAAAACATCTACGCTGAATTATTTTTTCGTATTGCGGCTACACCGAACTATTATATTGTGTAGCAGCTACGCTGAATCAGAGAATTTTCATATAGCGGCTACGCCGTTTTTACCTCTTGTGCTGTGGCTACGCCGAACCAGAATTTATCTCCTGCTTGATTTGATTCAAATTCCGGCTACGCCGTTGCTATCCTCCCTTGTAAGTTGTAGGATGATCAGCAGCACGGCTACGCCTTTGTACTCCCGCCTTCAGCCCCCTGCTGTGTCCTCCATACATACGTAGCCAGGGATACCTCACTCACCCCGTATCTGGGCTAGAAGCAAGCCGTGCCTTTTGCCTACGGCAAACCTCGCTTCGCTCGGACGACAGGCTTGCCAAAGTGGGAAGCATCCCCCTTTGGAAACCCCCTCTCATATCTCCCACAGTTATGCGCCCCAAACTGTCAAAAAACCTGCTTCGTACTAAGACATTAGAAGCTCGTGTCAATGCAATCGAACACGACATGATTAAGCTAAAAGCATCAGACGCGGGACTAAGCATTGCTGAATTAACTAGACGCAGTGTTTTACTAAAACCATTGCCCAAACGACTGAGCAAAATAACCCTAGCTACTTACCGAGAATTAGTACGCATCGGCAGCAATATTAATCAACTCACCAGAGCTACTAACACAGCTATTAAAATGGGACTGCGACCACCCGCAGATCCAGAACAACTAAAACAGCTACAAGAACTCTTACAAAAAATTGGTCGGGAACTGTCCCAAATCGAAACTGAAATTACTGACGATGATGACATTGATGATGACGGTGTTCAGGAAGACTGGGAGTAAAAATGATTGGCAACCAAACCAAAGGTAAAAGCTTTCGCGGACTCCTTGACTATCTTGAAAACAAAGAGGAGTCATCCTTAATTGGCGGCAATATGTTTGGTACAAATGCCAGAGAATTAGCCAGAGAATTCCGACTGTCTCGACAACTTAATCCAGAAGCAGAAAAAGTAGTTCATCATGTTTCGCTTTCACTAAGCCCAGGCGAACAACTAGACAATGATACTTGGTGCGAGGTTGCCGATAAGTATATGTCAGAAATGGGCTACACAGCTAACCAATATGCCATCTACCGCCACAGCGATCGCAACCACGACCATATACATATTTGCGCTAGTAGAATCAGTTTGGATGACGGCAAGATTACCCGTGATAGCTGGGAGTATGTGCGCTCTGAAAAAATCATTCGACAGCTAGAACTGGAATATGGGTTACAGCAGACCCTCAATAGTAAGGATAAACTGAACCGCGCCCCCAGCGTAGGGCAACAGCGACGAGTTGAAAGAGAGCAACTAGAATACGAGCAGGGTGAGAGAAATACGCCGCCACAACAGCCAATCAAAACCCAACTAATTGAATTAATCGACCGCGCCACAGTAGATAAACCGACCATGCCCCAACTGATGGAACGATTGCAACTGTTGGGTATTGAGATGCGTCATGGGCTAACACGCAACGGTAAAAGTAAAGGCATCTCTTACTCATGGAATGACCAGAAATTTAGCGGTACTTCCTTGGGGCCTGCCTACACCTTCCCAGGTTTACAAAAACATAAGGAAATTGACTACCAGCCACAACGCGATGATGAACCTATTCATGAATTGCTGCTCAAACCTGTAAAACCACTGCCAATTGAGCAGTTAGAAAAGTTTCTTCTTCTTATTGAACGCAAACAGCAACAGCCCCAGTTCACCCCACCACCAGAGGATAAAGTTATTTGGCAAGTGTTGCACAAGTATTTGAACGAGAAACGCTATATACCAGATTATATTTCGCAAGGATTACATAATAATCAGTTGCTTTACATGGATGAGCAACGAAATATTTTGTTTATCAAGCGTGATTTAGATGGTGAAAAAACTGGCGCATTA
>NZ_JADEXU010000109.1 GCF_015206895.1 Nostoc sp. LEGE 12450
CAGGAGCAGGGGGCAGGGGAAGCAAGGGGAGAAAGAAGAACCAATGCCCAATTCCCAATGCCCAATTCCCAATTCCCAATGCCCAATGCCCAATGCCCCATTCAATCCTGCACAGTCATTGGTAGACGAATAGTGAAAGTAGAGCCAAGTCCTGGTTGACTTTTAACAATAATCTCACCACCCATCATCTGACAAAAGTGGCGGCTAATTGCCAAGCCTAGCCCTGTACCTCCATACTTTTTGGTAGTCGAAGTATCTCCTTGGGTAAAAGGTTGAAATAACTGCTGCTGTTGACGATTAGACATACCTATACCTGTGTCGGTAACGGTAAAAGTAATCATACCTAAAGGAGCATCCAGTCGTAATTCCTCCTTTTCTCTATTGACTGTCAGCGTCACCTTGCCATTTGTAGTAAACTTACTGGCGTTGCTTAGTAAATTTAACAACACCTGCCGCATCCTAGTTTGATCGGCGTACATGGTGCCAAGTTGCTCATCAAAATGCACTTCTAAAACATTGGCATTTTTTTCTATAGCTGGTTTGACTGTGAGGACGACGTTATTAATTAGCGTCGCAATCTCAAATGTTTCTGGATAGAGAGTCATTTTCCCCGCTTCAATTTTTGACAAGTCGAGGATTTCGTTAATCAAGTGCAGTAGGTGCTTACCAGCAGAGTTAATTGTTTCTAAGTCGGTGATAAAGTCTGCCGATAAACCAAGATCGGTAGCGTCGTCTTCTAGAAGTTGGCTCAAGCCAATGACAGCATTTAATGGTGTGCGTAATTCGTGGCTGACATTGGCTAAAAATACGCTTTTTGCCTTGCTAGCAGCTTCGGCTAGTTCTTTAGCTTGTTGTAGTTCTTTGGTTCGCTCAGATACTCGCTCAATCAGACGATTTAGAGATTTGGCAAGTAGGCCAATTTCATCTTCAGTAGTGACGGGCGCTCGCAAATCAAAATTATGTTTCCGCGCCACTTGTTCAGCTACTTGGGTGACGGTGATAACTGGTTCAGCGATCGCTCGACTGGTACGCCAAGCTACAATGGCTGCGATCGCCACCGAAACGAGCATACTGATAATTACGATAAATCGCTCAACTACTTTTGCCTGCTCAACGGCTTTTTGCCTTTCTTGCTCTTGATCCTCAGCAGTTTGCAGGATATTAGCCAAGCTTTCAGAAAGCTGATCTAGGCGCATGGCTGTTTCACCACGCATTATTGTCAATAACTGCGATCGGGCAGTAGAAATTTGCTGAGGCTGCGCTGGTTGGGAGTCAATTTTCTGTAAGACGACCTCGATTTGCTCAACGTAAGCTTTTAAATTATTCTTGTAATCTAGCAATAGCGTCTGTAAAGTCGAACTTGTTGCCGCTAGTCTTTTAGGCTTACTGTCAATAAATCCAGAAATTTTTGACTCTAATTGCTTGGCTTTTTCAACATTCTTCAAAAAATCAGCTTTTTTGGTTTGTAGTTGCTGTGAATTTTCTAATACAGCAACTAGATTAGAGCTATGTAATTGCGCCCCTACTACTGCATCTCTATAATTACTCAGTAGTTGTCCTTGTTCGTATGCTTGATTGAATTGCCTTACTTCCCTACCCCGGTAGTAGTTGGCAATCACTAACCCAGTTAGCGCTCCAAAAAAGCCAATTCCGATAGCTACAAAGTACCCATAGCCAATTTTTTGATGGATGCGCCAAGAACTGGCTTTGAGTTTCCCTCGTGAGGGAAATTCTATGGTCGGTAGTTCGTCTGTCGATGGCTCTTCGGCTGACACTTTTTTGCTTTCTGAACTGCTATCGATAGGGGTTGGCTTTTGAGTTGGCATTTCTCAAACCTCCTTGCCTTCCCGCAAAAATTACCAAATCAGTTTAGCTTGTACAAACAGTTTAATTGGTTATTAACATTTACATTATCTTCTTTTATAGCAACAGCAATCATTGCTTAGTAGATAATTCGCATAACCTCATATCCTATGAGTTATTTTGATAGCAATGTTGCTAAGTACACTTACTGACAGTGAACCGAATTCACTTTTTTCAACAGTAACAAATAATTTCCCGAACTAAAGACCTGTCTGAGACCGCCTTCTCCTTACCACAATACTTTCCTCAATATACAGCTGATAGCAATTAGTTCTTGCCATCAGGTAAGCCACTAGTCTACCTTACTGCTTCCTTATAAAATTAATACAATCAGGAAAAAAACAAAAGGTTTGATTATGGGGCATGGGGCATTAGGTTATTTCTACCTCATCCCCAATTACCAGCACGCTTATCATAAAATAGGTTGAAAGTCTAGTCGATGTGAATACACAAAAACTTTTATTACGTATTAATATCAATACGAATGCGTTAATTGACGAACCCGGCTTAAGATAGCTTTAATATTGGCTAAAATCGGCTTTTAGGCTTATATAAATGAGAGGTGGGCTAGATTTTGCCTGATTTGTACTTAGATTTAGTACGATTATGAACGAATGACACGGAATGGGATAATCACAACCAGAGGATTCCAGTTGATTTAGAAAAGAACTCAGAAGGACGATTATAATACATCCTGCTCCCTTCTGAATTCTATCCTCCTACTGACTGTCTACCTTGTAGTTGATGCAGTAGATATTACGGGGCAATTATAGTTAAAGGACACTAAAACCCTTTTGTGCCCTTTAATTAATTGTACTGATGCACTTGTGCATTACCTAACCAACAGCCTTTTGGTTGCAATTATCCAGATTAGAAAAACTCAACTGTCAAATTAATGGGAGTGAAAATGCCAGAACAAGATTTTACTGAAACCGCATCTAAAGAGACTACAGTGGCAGAAATCAACACCCAAACGGGAACCATCACAAAAGTTCAGCCTCCCGCACAGTCTCAAGATGAATGGCTAAAATACGGGGAGCAAGTTTCTACATTTTTAGCAACATTGCCAGAATATGTGGGAGGCTTCTTTAATGAATATAAGCAACCTCTGGTAACAGTTGGTTTAATTGTAGGATCAATTGTTGGTGTTAAAGTACTCTTGGCAATATTAGATGCTTTGAATGATATCCCTTTAGTAGCACCTACTTTTGAGTTGATTGGGATTGGTTACTCTGCCTGGTTTGTTTACCGCTATTTACTCAAAGCCTCAACTAGGAAAGAGTTAACTAGTGAAATCACCACTCTTAAATCACAAGTGGTTGGTAAAGAAATTCCAGAAGCTTAATATCTAATTATCGCTTCTCTATGAGACGTACTCCTCGATAAGAATACGTTCTAATTCTAAATCACCGAAGTCTGAATGCCGGAAGTTGGCATTCAGACTTCTCTTAAAATTCCCTGCCAAGTTCATTAACAATTCGTAATTCGTGATTACGTTATAGATGAGAATTTAGACCTGGCCCATAACGCTACTATCTCTAGAGTTAGCTGACTGCGACTCTTAGTTTAATTACAAATTACCGAATTACGAATTACGAATTATCGTTGAGACGAGCCTCCTGGAGGCAATTTAACCTTGGGAGTGCGCGAAGTCTCTGGAGACGCACTGGGCAATCGCACTATACTTGGAGATGAAATTGCCTCCAACTTGCCCCGTTTTACTAAAGCTTGATGAATCATCGCCGCCACTTCAGCCCGACTAGCTATTTTGTTGGGAGCAAGAATTTGTGGGTTTGGATAGTTAACTACCAGACCATTGGTTGTAGCAGCAGCTATTTTGCTAATAGCATAAGGTGGAATATCTTTAGCATCTTTATAGACAGTTAAAATCTGATTTGGCGAAGTGGGCGCTTTCAAATTCAACCCACTAACAAGGGCAACCAAAACTTGCACTCGTGAAATATTTTGTTGTGGTTTGAAGGTTTTTTTCGGGTAGCCTTTGAGAAATCCGGCACTGATGGCTTGGTCAATTGCTGGAGTTGCCCAGAATTTTGTTGGTACATCTTCAAATGCGATCGCAGTCTTAGACGGTTCTTGGTCAAAGGCTTTTTGCACAATCGCAGCAAATTCGGCGCGGTTTACAGGCTGATTTGGTCTAAAAGAATAATCAGGAAACCCTTTGAGAATACTACGAGAAGAAAGAACATCTATAAAACGCCGACCCCAGAAGTTAGTGGGCACATCGTTAAATGCAATTGGCGGCGGAATAATAGATTTTTGCTTTGCTGGAGTTACTAAAGGCAGCGCTGATAATTTAATTGATGACTCAAGTACTGCTGAAGAGGGTACAGGTGTTTGTGGGGGTTGAGTTGGGATTACCTGAGCAGATGGTAACACTCCACGGGAAGGAGCGGTGCTGTTAGTTGGCAATGAAGGTGTCTTGGGTTCAACAACAGCCTCCGGTGGAGAATAGGGCAAAACTGTCTTAGGGACTACATTTGGTTCTACCTTGGGATTAAGGGAGGGCAATACTTGATTTGGTTGAACACTAAGCGAAGGAGTGGAAGAAGCCGACAGCTGCCCGTTGAAGTTCCAGCTAGAATCTCTGCGGGACAATGACCAAAAAAGAATTGCTCCGATAGTGGTGAAGGCAACCAGAATGGCTATAAATTCATCAAAGCCAAGGGCAGTTCTTTGAGATGACTCCGGTTCGGAAGGAGGTTTATTTGTCATCGTGATTACCCTGGTAGCAGTAAAATTTGTGTCTAAACAAATTAAGCCACAGATGACTCTTTTACACCAGCCCTTTTTAATTCGTAATTCGTAGTAAAATATCAGGCTTCTGGTTCAATGCCGAGCGATCGCAATTGAGCAGTTAGGCGATCGGCTCTTTGACGTTCCTGTTCTGCCCTTTGGGATTCTTGTTCTGCTCTTTGGGATTCTTGTTCTGCCCTTTGGGATTCTTGTTCTGCTCTTTGGGATTCCTGTTCTGCTCTTTGGGATTCCTGTTCGGCCCTTTCATCGCCACTTAACAATAAATTACCTTGTAAATCCCACCAACGCAGCCAGGGTAATTCCACATTCTGATAAACTCCCCGCCATAAACCTAATTCAACACCCAAAGGAACGATGGGATAATGTCCTCGTTCATTTGCCGGTAAAATCTGATACTGTCCTTCAATCAGATGATAAACTTCTATACTGGCTTTATTCACTTCATAAATGCCATAGAAGGGAGGGCGAATTACCTGCTCATAAACCCAAAATTTACCCTTCCAAGGAGTTTTATCTCGTTCTTCACTACCGTCCCCAGAGACAAATTCTAGGACAATCAATGGGGCAATAGACTCTTGCCACAATACGTAAGAACGTCGCGTTTGCCCATTTAGTGTAGGCGGTACATTTGGTACATAAAACCAATCTGGTGCTTCTGCACCTTTTTCAGGGGGATCGGTTAACCGCCAGTAAATACCTAAGTCCTGGCCAATGCAATATTGATCGTCAGGATTTAATTGCTTGAGGACGGGTGTAATCGAGTCAGTTAGTAGGATGCTTTGCGGATGCTCTTGCCAATTTTTCACGAACGTGCCATCAGACTCAGGAAGCTGGGTATGGTCAGGGAAAGGAGTGAGGGCGGTGGATGGATTGGTTGCAGAGGTCATAATTCTACCTTTGCACTTTTTGTAAAGGTTGTTTTTAGTTTAGCTTGCGTAGGCGTAGCCCGTCGTAGACATCGCTCTCTAAATATTCTCCACCAAGATTTTGAAGAAGGAGGAGGCAGTTTTTCTCTAAATTGCTTTCATTAATAAATCGCACGCCAATTACTTCTAGTAGTCTGCCAACCCAAAAATGCTGCGTGATGCCTGGGGAAAGGTTAAGGGGTAAGGGGTAAGGGATTTGAAACCTTTCCCCCTTCCCCTTTACCCTTTACCCCGCCAAGTTCACTTGGCGAACTACTAGTCACCTGAGAACAATTTTCACCTTGATATACCACTAGTCTTATTAGATACCTAAACCAAAACCGGATTTCGAGGGTGGCAGAATGTAAAATATTAACTTATTGTTTACCCAATCTTTGTAAAAATCAGGGTGTCTAGTGTCAGAAGAATTTAGTTGCCAAATCTCACCGCCATTTTTGTCTCTTGGTAGCGATCGCGATCTGGGTTTAGATTCAACCCTCCAAGAATTACCAATGTATAACTTCCCAGTGGAAATAAATCACACTGGTATGGAAGTGGCTAATTTTTTAGAAAAATACCCCCTGCTACCAGGAGTAATTTTGGTAGAACAGGGAAGGTTCATTGGGATGATTTCGCGGCGGCGGCTGCTGGAATTTTTGATTCGTCCATTTGGACAAGAGTTGTTGGTTCAGCAACCATTAGCCGTTATCTACAGCTATGCACGGATACCGATGTTGCTGCTTTCTGATACAACATCGATTTTAACAGCGATGCAACTTAGCTTAAAGCGATCGCCAGAATTATTAGCAGAACCAATTGTAGTACAAACAGAATCTGGGGCTTATAGATTGTTAGATGTCCAAGAATTGAATATCATTTCTTGGCAAATTCGAGGAATTGACAATCTGGTGCGCTATGAACGCAGCCAAGCTCAAATGATTCAAAATGATAAAATGGCAAATCTGGGACGTTTGGTAGACGGCGTAGCGCACGAAATTTTAGACCCAGTGGGTTTTATTTGGGGAAATATAACTTATGTTTCCACCTACAGCCAAGATTTACTCAAGCTAATAGCTGCTTACGATCAAGAGTTACCATCAGTTTCCCAGGCAATTAATCTTCTTAAAGAAGATATTGAATTTGATTTTTTAGAACAAGATTTGTCGCGATCGCTTGCGAGCATCCGTACTGGCGCGGAAAGATTAAAAAAGCTTGTTACTAGTTTACAAAACTTCTGCCATATCGATGAACTTTATCCAAAACCAGTAGATCTACACGCTAGTATAGATACTATTATTTTATTAATTAATAGCCGTCTTCAAGGAGAAATTGAAATAGTCAAATACTACGGTCAGCTACCCCCTGTTTATTGCTTTATAGGGCAGCTAAACCAGGTTTTGATGAACATTTTCAGCGAGGTTGTAGATATTTTGCTCAATGAAGCGGTTCGGCAACAGTTGCATTTAGAAGATAAAAATACTGTTCAAAAACCTCGAATTGAGATTACTACAGAAGTAATTTCGCAAGAAGCAAGCAATCCAAATGCACCAGATTCTCGTTGGGTATTAATTCGCATTGCTGACAATGGCCCTGGAATGTCTCAAGAATTGCAACAGCAAATTATGGAGTCTTTTTCTCTGGAAACAAAGAATAGTAAAAATACTAGTTTAGCAGTAAGTTATCGAATTATAACTGTGAGACATGGCGGTAAATTAAATTTCCATTCCCAGATTGATATAGGTACAGAATTTGAAATACTATTACCTCTGCTGTAACAGCATATATTTATATGTACTTAGATTAATTCACGTATTAACAATTTCCCCAATAAACGATCGCTCAAATACCAATTTGAGAATCAGCGCGGAATCATGCTTTTATAAGTTTAAAATCCAAAGAATTAAATATTTATTATTTGAGACTTCCCCCTTATCCAAATAAATCTTGATCAGAACATTGCTAAAACTTCATAAATATTTTTCATTTATACTGCCTATTTATAAACCAATATGCTTGTTATTAATGATAAACCTCCTTAAAAAAAGCTTGTTTTAATTCTCTACTTTTTAAGGAGGGTTCGTGAGGATAAAGCCTTAACCCAAGAGTATTTCTGGAGTTTGAATCCTCATCCATACCCATTCCAGTCTCCAGTTCAATTTATGTGCAATAAATTTTCACCACGTTGATAAATTTCCCTTGCGTGATCAGTCCAAGCACCTTGTCCCCAATAACGAAAGCAACTGGTTTGCAGCAAAAGATTGTGTAGTAGAACGTTACGATAGTGAGATTGTCTGGTAATAGGTTCTGTTGAATCAGTTTGCTGTAATTGATCAAATTTTTGATGGAATGAACTACTTAATTGATACATAGGAGACAACACATTTTCATATCCTTTGACCCAACTGATATGATTTGTCCATGAGGCTCCATCCAGATGAAAATTAGAGTTTATTTGCTTTAATTCTTGAATCGCATTTTCTACAGCTTGAGGTTGGCAATTATCTGGCGAAACTCTCTCCCAAATCTGATGTTGTCCCACTGGTTGACAAGCTGGATAGTCTTCAGGTTTGCATCCAGCAGCTTCGATTAATTCTAAATATTCCGTACCGCACATCCCAACAACACCAGATTTTCCTCCGCCGTTATTGACCATATCCCACCAAGCTTGTTTAAAAGCACTAGGAAATTCATTCATCATCACACCGCCATTTTCACCATCTCCAATTTGACTAACTATTGGTGGCACAAAAACACTACCAATTTGTTGTTTGGATAAAGTTTTAGCTTCATAATAAGGCTGCATTTGTGCAACTAATTTAGTATCCGAACCTTGAGTTTTAATTAAGGCTGTGATGCTAATAGTTTCGCCTTGAGAATTGCGGGCAATCAGACGATGTGGTAAATGTCTGTGGGTGAGAGATTGGCCAGTAAGAGTTTCTACAGAATGTTCTTGAACGAGTAGCCAGCGATATCCACACTCTTTCAGCGCTTTCACAAATTCAAAGAGAGCATCAGGGTGATTGGGGAGGTGCATTTCTGGAGGCGAAAATCCTTTGACTCGTGCTAGTGCTTCCCAGCCAAAAATTGCTGCGAAGTGATGTTGCCATGCAATGATATGCAATTTAATATCTGCTATAGGTGTAGAAGGAATAACTGCATGACCCCACATGGTACCCAGCCATTCTACATAAGGTTGATAGTTGCGATCGCAAGTGATCCGTTTGAGGTTATCGAGAACATCACCGCGTCCCATTTGCCGCAATCCCCACAAAAGATTACCTGAGTAATCCAACATCACACGGGGATTGCAACCTTGACTTACAAGTTCGGGGATCAAGTCTCCCATCCGGCTGTAACAATATGCAAAAGGATCTGCATTGTGGTTATCCCCTTCATGAGGATGTTCAAACATATATTGCAGATTGCTGATCAGTGTACCGCCATTCCCAGCAGGTATAGTTGGCTGGTGCATGTGTAAGGCGATCGCAAATACAGCATTTACGTCTTCTAAGCGGATATTTGTTGTTGGTAAAAATACTGGCTGATCGTGGTTAACTACAGAGAGAACCTCTGTTTCCCAACCAGAAATATTCGGCAAGCCATCAATGATTTCGGGCAAAATGCTGAGAGTAGTAGTGAAGGAAAGCATTTCTGGTTGCTCCAATATGAGTTATATCTAGAAAACTTGCGTTTGTATTTAATAATACTTAACTCAGCGTATATACAATGAATACTCCAAGTCACGCTATTCTCAACTTGCTGATTTTCAATCAACAATTGCGAACTCAGGCAAGTCCGGCAATTATCATCGGCGCAGTCTTACCAGATATTCCCATCTTTGTGTTCTACTTTTTAATGAAGTTTGTTTACCATCTGCCGACACGCCAGATTTGGTCAGAAATCTATTATCAACCTTTTTGGCAAGCTATTGTCAGCACATTTCATTCAATTCCACTAGCGCTGCTTGGAATATTGATTGCCCATATCTGGAGTTGGCGATTGATTGAAGTTGGCTTCGTCAGTATGGTGCTACATTCTCTTTTAGATTTACCAGTCCATAACAACGACGCTCACCGACACTTTTTTCCCTTTAGTAATTACCGTTTTATCAGCCCTGTTTCTTATTGGGACTCAAATCATTATGGCGCGATTGCAGCCTTGGTAGAAATCCTCTTAGTTCTAGGGGCAACTATTTATCTATTCCCTTCCACACGAACCTACTGGGGTAAAGGACTGCTAATTGCAGTCAATCTGTTTTATACGATTGGGTATTTCCGTTTTTACCTTTCAGCTAAAGGCAATTGACCCCAGTAGGATAAGCGATGCACTAAAAAATTTAGGACTTATGTGCAGACACGCGAGAAATCATGTTCTTGACAAGAACAAATCACCGAAACGATGGATTCTCGTTAAAAAATTCAGTTTCGGGATCAGCTTGTTGAGTCTTTCAGCAGGCTGTTGCTTTCTTGGCGCTGGCGGAGTTGCGATTCGTAAAATTAGCTCTAGCAACCAAGGTGCAAGGCGTTGGCACAATATAGCTAAATGACTTTGCCATCCGACTAAAATTTCTGATGAATCATTTTGCATTCCGGTGACGAGTGCTTTGGCCACTTCCTGGGGAGTCATGGGGATCACCCAGCGAAATAATTTTAAGTCGCGCACCATGTCTGTGTCTGTGAGGGAAGGCAGTAATGCAATCACTCGGATATTGTGTTCAGCTAGTTCTTGGCGCAAGGCTTGGGTAAATCCTAAGATGGCAAACTTGGTAGCTGAGTAAGTCGCCATTGTGGGTGCAGCCACCTTCCCCATCAGACTCGAGACATTGACGATTGTCCCTTGCCTTTGGCTGACCATACGTCGAGCTATCAGACTCGTGAGGTTGTACATCCCTAACAAGTTCACAGAGAGTTCTTCTTGAACTTGAGGCATCTTAGATTGCAAAAATGAGCTTTGGTATGCGACTCCCGCACAATTAACTAGTAGGTGAATCTGTCCGAAATTGCGCCACAGTTGGGCAACAGCGATATTTACTTCAATTGTCTGAGTCAAATCTAATGGCACGATCGCAGTTTCTGTTCCCATCGCCTCGATTTCGTTAGCTACCTCGACTAACTTTTGGCGATCGCGTGCTACCAATATCAGTCGCTTGATGCCGACTTGGGCTAGTTCGAGAGCGATCGCTCTTCCAATCCCACGCGAAGCCCCTGTAATCAGAGCAACTTTACCTTGAATCTCCATTGGTTTTATCCTCCAAAATCTAAGTCTTACCAACCTCTTCGTTATTGCCGAGATACACAATCAAGAATTATCAAAAAGGGGAAAAGGGGAAAGGGTAAGGGGGAAAGCATAAAGAACTTTTCCCCACAAGAGACTTCTTGGCATTTGTGGGGAAGGGGTAAAGGGTAAGGGGAAATTTCATTCTTTTCCCCTTTCACCTTTACCCTTTAACCTTTCCCCCTTTCCCTTTCTTCATTTGCTTGTCGGCATCAAGTAAGACAAATAATCTATTGCAATTGAAATCAAACTGAAATTAAGCCTTTGGCAACGAGATATTTCTTGGTTAATCTGCAATCCCTCATAATTGTCTATACGAGGCAGAAATTTCTCGTTTTTAACCCGTCAAAGCCTAACATACTTGGCTGAATGGGTATAGCTCATAGATTTTATTTCTCCTAGATCAGAGCGTTCATCAGCATCGTTGTCATACACACGTTAGCAATTAAATCAAGGTATTGCAATATTCTTTAATAAGGATTTCTTAATACTTCTTAACGACAAGCATATATATATAAAATATTTTATTAAATAAGTTTTTATAAATCCCTCAGTACAAATATCTCACTTTCCTGACAAATAGCCTTTTTTCGGGCAATTGTTATATCTAATTCATCTGTTAGGAACAAAAAAGACATATAGAATTTGAGTTTATGCTTGCAATAGTTAGAGTTACTGATTAACGCGCAGATTTCTATCAGCATATTTACTGATTTATTGAAAACAAAGGCTTCTGAGGTTGTATTTATTTAAATAATATAAGAGGGCTAATCCAGCATTTTTAATGCAAATTACAACAGCATTTTATCTGCTGAAACTTTAGTGTAAATAGTAATTTCTTTGGGTTTAGCTTTGAGTTTGTCAAAGTAATCTTTGAGACTTGTAGTGTTGCTAATCTAAATCATTCCTGAATAACAAGATCCCCAACTTCTGGCAGAAGTTGGGGATCTTGCTGTAAGCTCTAATATTCTGCCTTCCACCGCACTCACGTATATTTACGTAATCCTCTTTTCTCCCCTGCTCTTTTCACGATGCTCCCGGTCATAACTAACGCGGGGTAGGTTGAGGATTTGATAGTTTGGCTGACTGGGGAATTGACGCACTCCAGATTTGATTAAATTGAGCTACCGATAAAGACTGTAAAATACTGAGGTTAAGCGGCTCTTTGCTGATAAATGTTGCATAAGATGGCTGCAAATAGGAACGGTATTCAGGGCGGTTGAGAAGATGGGTTTCCATAAAAGCGACGCTGAGGGCGTTGAGATAAGAATAAACAGCATCGCGATCGGGACCCAGTAAGGCAGGTGGCACAGGTAAGATATCATTTTCAGGAGTAGGTTCTGCGATCGCTGAAAAGTGGGTGGCGTTTTCAATCAAAGCCAGGTACTTATTGGGATCGGAAAGCCAGGTGAAGGGGCGAATTTGCTCAAATACAGGTGGAGCGAAAATATCTTGACTACCTGCTACCAGCATTACAGGCATTTTAATTTGACTGACTCCGCCCTCACCCAAAACTAAGCTATCAATTGGATTAATGGCCATGATTGCCTTGATGCGATCGTCTTTAAGTTCATAATTTTTTTGGGGTAACTTACTTGCTTCACACTGCAACAACAGCGACAAATTAAAGGATGAAGAATTGGGATTACAATCTTGGCGCAGTTGCTCAAAGTTAATCTTTGCTCCTGCTAGAGTCAAAACGGTATAACCACCAAAAGACTGGCCAATCGCCCCAACTTGCTGAAAATTGAGTTTTCCGTGGAGAGTGGGATCAGATTTTTCTAGGCGCTGGAGTTCATCAAGGAGATACTTGATATCCAAAGGTCGGTCGATAAATTCCTCTGGTTCTGGTGGACTTGCCAAACCCGCAAAGTATTCCTGAAAGCGTTTGGCATTACTACCAGGGTGTTCTAGTACAGCAACAGCAAAGCGGTATGATGCGAGATGTTCAGCCAGGTAGACAAAGGTAGAGCGGTCTGAAGCAAGACCATGAGAAATGACAATCAGGGGAAAGGGAGGAGACGGAGAATTTTGATCTGTGGGTTCTGAGTTTTGAGTTGTAGGTAAATAGATATCTACCGGTAGACGGCGTGAGCGAGAAATGTCATTTAACTCCAGGCTTTTTTTCAGCCAACGGAATTTTCCTGGCGATCGCAAATCTGGTTGTTTTGAGAAGTCAACAGTTGAATTGGCTGCTTGAGCGATCGCTTCTTTTTGAAGAGAAGCTACAACTTCATCCTTTTTCTTGAGTAATTGTGACAAGTCATCAACTATCCTTAACCCCTCTGTGAAATTCACCCGCACAGTATTGCTAGGAAATTTCCGCAGCAAATTCACCACCGTTAAACCCTCGCGATCGGCAGCAGCCAAAATCAAAGAGGCACGTATAGCATAGAAGCCGTTCTGTCGAGATTCAGTGAGAAGTAATTTTCCTAGTTGTTGTACTAGCTGCTCTCCGATCGGTGAGTAAGTCACCTGAGATACCAAAGTAGGAGTGAGATTGAAGCGTTGCTGGAGCAGATCCCGCAGTTGAGCGAGTTGTTGAGGAGTAGCACGGCTAGCATAAAATGAAAAATCTTGATCGATTTTGCCAACTTTCGCAAAAGTTTCCAGCGAGTCCACCGACAACGAGAATTCGCCGAAGGGAGGATAAAAAAAGCTAATGCGTTCAGCTGCCAATCCGGGAGTAGAAGTCAAAAAGGTAGATAGCAAACCTAAACCCAGGTATCTCAGAAATTTTTTCATTAGAAAAACCCACTGTCTAACCCTGCCAAACAAGTTTTAACAGGATATATTCCCTAGAATTATCCAATTCTAGTATAGACAGTTACATTAAGAAACTTCGTGTCTGCGTAGACGTACTCTTGGCGACTTCTCGAAGACACGGCGTTCCACTATGTTAGATTCAAGCTACAACTCCTGTGGATGAGAAATCAGGTAATGGCGGCTTCTGTAGAACATGGCTTAAATAATAACGCTTCCATCCCTCCCTTAGAAAGTGGCGATCGCTTAACCCGCCACGAATTCGAGCGTCGTTATACAGCAATGCCTAATAAAAAAGCAGAATTAATCGAAGGAGTCGTCTACGTAGCATCACCACTGCGTTTTAGAAGTCATGGCCAACCTCATGGAAATTTAATTGTTTGGTTAGGAAATTACAAAGTTTCCACTCCAAGGGTAGAGTTAGGCGACAATGCTACCGTGCGCTTGGATTTAGATAATGAACCACAGCCTGATGTTGTGCTGTTGATAGATAAACCAGCCAGAGGACAGGCACAGATCGGTGAAGATGATTACGTAGAAGGCGCACCAGAATTAGTAGCAGAAGTAGCAGCCAGTAGTGCATCGATTGATTTGTACAACAAAAAACGCGCCTACCGTCGCAACGGAGTGCAGGAATATATCGTTTGGCAGACTTTAGAGAATAAACTCGACTGGTTCTGTTTGCAGAATGGGGAATATTTGCCACTGGTGGCAGATGCAAATGGTGTGATTAAGAGTAATGTATTTCCAGGTTTATGGTTAGCTGTCACCTCACTAATTACAGGAGATATGACGAAAGTTTTAGCAGTGCTGCAACAAGGATTGAATTCAAAAGAACACGCTGAGTTTGTTGAGGGTTTAACTTAGCAAAACTTAAAAATAATGTCTTGAAAAATACAAATTATTAATGTAAAACGTGATATTAGAAGCCGGGAAAGTTTTCCCTTTTTCAGACAGTCTCCCTTGGGAAATTAGTTAACAGCATTTTTGGTGTGAGGTAATTCCAGAGAGTCCCGGCGATTAGGGGGAAGGTATTTGGCGAAAGTCTTTGAAAACAGCTTAATTCTCAATTCTTAAAAATTGGGAAAGTTTGTTGTCAGCGATTTATAAACAACACAGTTATGACCACAACTCTAGGAAGAAGCGAAAGCGGCAACCTGTGGGATCGTTTCTGTCAATGGATTACTAGCACCGACAATCGGCTTTATATCGGCTGGTTCGGCGTTTTAATGATTCCTACCCTATTGACCGCTACTATCTGTTTCATTATTGCCTTTATTGCTGCACCACCCGTTGATATTGACGGCATCCGGGAGCCAGTTTTTGGTTCTTTATTATACGGCAATAACATCATCACTGGTGCTGTTGTACCCACATCTAATGCCATTGGTTTGCACTTCTACCCCATTTGGGAAGCTGCTTCAATGGATGAATGGCTCTACAACGGCGGGCCTTATCAACTCATTGTCTTGCACTTTTTGATTGGTATTTTCTGCTGGCTCGGTCGGCAATGGGAGTTAAGCTATCGTTTAGGGATGCGTCCCTGGATTTGCGTAGCTTACTCTGCTCCTGTAGCTGCTGCAACCTCTGTCTTTTTAATTTACCCAATTGGTCAAGGTAGCTTTTCTGACGGGATGCCCTTGGGCATTAGTGGCACGTTTAATTTCATGTTGGTATTCCAAGCCGAGCATAACATCCTCATGCACCCATTCCATCAACTGGGCGTAGCGGCGGTGTTCGGTGGTGCGTTTTTCTGCGCGATGCACGGTTCTTTGGTGTCTTCCTCTCTAGTCAGAGAGACAACTGAAGCTGAATCTATAAACTATGGGTATAAGTTTGGTCAAGAACAAGAAACCTATAGCATCGTAGCGGCTCACGGTTACTTTGGGCGCTTAATCTGGCAATATGCCAGCTTTAATAACTCGCGTTCCTTGCACTTTTTCTTGGCTGCTTGGCCTGTAGTTGGTATCTGGTTGACGGCGTTGGGTATCAGTACGATGGCGTTCAACCTCAACGGGTTCAACTTTAACCAATCAATTCTTGACTCCAAAGGTCGTGTAGTGAATACATGGGCTGATGTGCTAAACCGGGCCAATTTGGGTATAGAAGTGATGCACGAGCGCAATGCTCACAACTTCCCCCTGGATTTGGCGGCTGGTGAGGCAGTGCCTGTGGCTTTGCAAGCGCCTGTAATTTATAGCTAATACTTAGTCTTAGCGAAATCAAAACCGCTCTCTGTTTCCAGAGGGCGTTTTTTAGTATGTCTAAACCAATGCGCTTGGGTTAAGGGCTACTGGCAAAAATTTTGGGTTTTTGAGACGCGATAAATCGCCGTCTCTACAAGCTATTTGGTTTTATCTGAATTGTTATTGATGTCTAAACAGGTGTATATTTACTTAAATTTCTGCTCTTTTGGTACGGGATATCCTCTATACTCAAAAATATTTTTAATTACGCCACATATCTTAAAAACTTCAAAAAGCGTGAAGATTACTATGAAACTCGGTTTCTTTGCTCATATACTGAGTACCATTGCGATCGCACTTGGCTCTACTGCCACTCTAATTCAACCTGGCTATACGCAGGATAATAAGTTTTACTGTGGGATGAGTGGAGGTGTGCCAGCAACACTAGTTCGGACTTCCAGAGGAAACATTCCAGTAATTCGCTGGGTTGACGATTCTTTTCCCCCACCTTGGACTCCCCAACAGCGCTGTGAAGAAATATCTGCCAGATTCCAACGTTTCTATGGCAATGGAACTCTAAATTTCGTCAGGGCAGGAAAACTCAGTAATCAGCCTGTATTGTGTGTTGCAAGTTATAAAGGTGGTTCTTGTCTGCCTGACGGAGTGCTAGTAACATTGAAAGCCGGTACTAATGCCCGGCTGACACTACAAAGGTTATTAGATCGTCAAGGTTCTGGTGGTGGCAGACCAATTAACCTGAGCGGTGGCAATAGTAAAGAATTGTTCTCCTATTACGAAGAGGCAGCCTACTTGGATGTAGGCAAGTTCATCTCTCAGGTAGAAAGTTCGGGAGGAAGCGAATCCTGTCCAGCAGGAAAACCGGCTTGGGAATGTTGAGTAAATCGCAATCTGAACAACATGGATTGGCGCTTAATGATGCTGATTGCCTGTATTGGCAGTTTATCTATTTTACCGCTAGGCTCAAAACCAAATGTTAGGGCTTTAGATACAAAAAGTTCAACCCAAGGCTCTGCCAAGCAAGTGCAACAACTAGCTGAGTTGATCGCTGTCAAAGTCCTATCAAAAGACTTTTTGGGATCGGGGATTCTGATTCACAGAAAAGGGTCGGTTTATCAGGTGCTTACCAATGCCCACGTACTCAGGTCGGGTAACGCACCTTATCAGATTCAAACGCCTGATGGCTTAATCTATGCGGCTAATTTATCCAAGATGAGCGTAGGCGTAGCCCGCCGCAGGCATCGCTCTGTTCCTTCCTATTTTAAGGGTAACGATTTAGCTGTATTACAGTTTCGCAGCCCCAAAATTAGCTATACAGTTGCATCTCTGGGTCATGCATCAACTTTGAGTGTCGGAAATGAAGTTTTTGCTGCTGGGTTTCCGTTTGACAGCCAAGGTATCCAAGATACGGGGTTTGTTTTCCGCAGAGGTCAAGTATCTCTAGTGCTAGACAAAGCCTTGGAGGGCGGGTATCGGATTGGGTATACCAATGATATTGTCAAAGGGATGAGTGGAGGACCACTGCTGAATCGTGCAGGTCAGGTTGTGGCTATTAACGGCAGACATGCTGAACCTCTATGGGGTGAGCCATACATATATCAAGATGGAACACAGCTCGAACCACCCCTGCTCAAACAGATGAGCAAGTATAGCTGGGGTATTCCGATTGAAGAGTTTATACAGATGGGATCACCATCACTTACAAATAATTATTCTGATACAGATATTCAGGCAGAGGTGAGGCGATGAATTTTACTCGTAGTCTTTCGGCAATGCTTGTTGGTGCAGCTGTGGTATTGCTGAAACCTCAAGTTGCCTTATCCTTAACTCCGGTAGAGGTCAACAACATTGCTCAAACAGTTACTGTTCGCATTGATGGAGATGGTATCGGTTCTGGAGTAATTTTTGAACGCAAAGGTGAAACTTACTTCGTCCTCACCAATCGACATGTAGTGTCCAAAGATGGAAGATATGAGATTCATACCCAAGATGGCGGTAAGTATCCGGTTTACTACAGCAAAGAATTGCCGGGATTAGATTTAGCCGTGTTGCAATTCAAAAGTAATAAAAGTTACCCGATCGCTAATTTAGGCAACTCTGACCAAATTAGAGAAGGAATGACGGTTTATGTGGTGGGTTGGGCCGACCGTTTACCAGGTATTGATGAACGCAGCTATCAATTTACTAATGGCAACATTCGCAGTCGCCTGAAAAACCCAGATGAAGGCTATGCCTTGGTTTACAATAATGAGGCGCTTCCTGGGATGAGTGGCGGCCCGGTGTTAGACGAGAATGGACGTTTAGTAGGCATTAATGGGCGAGCTACACAACCAGAAGAGAAGACAGGTACTGTTTTAAGGTTGGGAATTCCGATTAATACCTTTTTGGCAGCCAGAAATAATGTCCAACCAGTAATCGCAAGTTCGCCAACTCCCGCAGCAAAACCAGGTGTTAAACCCAATATAGCTACATCTGGACAATCAAATACTAGAGAAAACCCAGCGCCGAAACGACAACAAAGTGCTGAAGACTTCATCAGCTTGGGGGGGGCTAAAGCCGATAAAGGAGATTATAAAGGAGCGATCGCTCATTACAACCAAGCCTTGCAGATTAACCCCAACAACCCTGATGCTTACTATCGACGGGGTGCAGCTCACAATGAACTCAAAGATTACCCAGCAGCTTTTAAAGACTTTGAACAAGTAATTCGCCTTACTCCCAAAAATGCAATTGCTTATGCCTACCGAGGTTATGTCCGCATGAACCTGAAAGACTATCAGGGTGCGCTTGCCGATGGTGAGAAAGCCATTAGCCTCAACGACGATCCCAACTCTCGTACTTCTGGCCTTGCCTACGCTGTCCTGGCTGCGGCTCATCTCGGCTTAAATGACTATCAACGATCGCTTGCCGATGTCGACCAAGTAATACAGCGACTTCCTAACCAACCTGAAGGCTACAATCTACGGGGTCTGTTACGCGTGGTGCTGAAAGACTATAAACTAGCGATCGCCGATTATAACAAGGCACTGAGTTTTTTTGAGTTCTCCGGGATTGGGATTCAGTTCAACAACGAACAAAATCAGGGGCTATTAATTCAACAGGTTAACGATAACTCTCCAGCCTCGAAAGGTGGGGTGCAAGTCGGCGATCGGATTTTGGCAATTGACGGCAAACCCACTCTCAAGATCAAACTGGAAGATGCCTCCAAGTTGCTGCGCGGTCTGGAGGGTACTCAAGTGACGTTGCGAATAAAACGCCAAGGTAGAAATGACTTTGACCTCAAGCTGAACCGGATATTAATTAGCGATCCCAAAGCTGCGGAAATTTATCAAAACCGTGCGGCTGCTCGTACTGAATTGCAAGACAAACAAGGAGCGATCGCGGATTTGCAAAAAGCCGCAGATTTGTACCAGAGGCAAGGAAAAACAGCAGAATCCCAAGCTGCACTGAATGCTCTCAGACAACTGCAAAATATTCCATCAACTTCACAACCACCTACCCCATCAAACCAAGCAGATCCTCAGACAATTATCGCCACTGCAAACGAGGCAATTGTACGAAATCCTAAAGATGCCAGTGCGTACACCAGGAGGGCATCTGGACGCTATCAGCAAGGAGACAAACGAAAAGCATTAGAGGATTTAAACCAAGCCACTCGCTTGAATCCCAAACATTCCCTAGCTTGGTATTTTCGCGGTGGCGTGTTACAAGAATTGGGACGAAACGAAGAGGCGGTTACTGCTTATAGCAGGGCAATTGAAGCTAACAGTGAATGGGGTAAGGCCAGCATTGCTGATGTGTATTTCAGCCGAGCGAGTCTTTACTCTGATAGCGGAGACTATCGGCGAGCGATCGCCGATTATAACCAAGTACTTCGCCTAAACCCCAAAAATGCCTCAGCCTATGCCTTACGAGGTCTAACCTACCAGCGTCAGGGCGAAAGTAAGCCAGCACTCTCGGACTTTAACCAGGCAGCACGGATCGATCCGAATAATGCCATTGCTTATTTTGCACGGGGTTTGAGCTATCATGTCCAGGGAGACTATCAGGGGGCACTTGCTGCTTATGAAAAAGCAACTGCCCAGGATGCAAAATACTTTGCTGCTTTTAACAACCTTGCGTTCGTCAAATATGAACTGGGAGATGTGGAGGGGGCTATTCGTGAATGGCACAAGGCTATTGCCATTAATAATCAATCGGCAGATCCACAATTAGGACTGGCAACAGCATTGTATGTAAAAGGCGATCGCGAACAAGCTCTAGTATTGGCACAAGCCGCTCTGCGTTTGGACAAAAGGTTTGCTGATTTAGAGTTCCTCAAGAAAAATATTTGGAGCGATCGCATCTTAGCAGACGTACAAAAGCTCCTACAGAATCCACAAATTCGAGCCTTACCATCTCGTCGTTAAAGAATGCTTTCAAAGTGCTGACTTAGGAGTACAGACGCGATTAATCGCGTCTGTACAGGAGTTAAAAAACCTCCCCTGCTCCCCTGCTTACACTCGGTGCTATTTCAGCAAATTAGTTAATTTCTAATGAATCAATCATTTGTTCAGCGGCTTTTAATAAATCATCATATTGGCTTTCTTCTGCTGCATAAGTAATTATGTAGGCTTTATTGTTGTTTAAAGTCCAAACTGCTTTCCGTTTTACAGTATATTTATCTTCTTTGCCCGAATAAACTACTTCGTGTGCTGGGCGATTTGCTAGTTGAGTTAAACGTGATTTATCAATTTTTGCATCCGTAAGAAATTGCGTTATTTCATTAACTCTTGAGCTAGTATATTGATCCAATGAAATAGGTTGTTTTAAATCTTCAATTTCTACAGTCAGGTTACTTTGATAAGGCTTGTCCACATTTTTTTGAGGTGACAAAAATCTAGCTACGTCTGTTGTATTTGTGTTATATTGTCCTATTTCTTTGATTGACCAAGTTTGAGGATATTTTATTTTAATTCCATAAGTCAGATTTTCGTAAATCAAGGAATTTGTTACAACTGATGTTTCTTGTGAGGTTGAGCTAAATATTTGTTGTAATTTTGGAATCACCAGCACAGTCATAGAAAAGATGATCGCTAACACTGTCAAAGCTAGGGTGATTTTCTTAGTTTTTGACCACTGTTTATTATTTATAGTTAAGTTTGTCAGTGCTTGTAAAGCTGTAGGTGCTGACTGGTAACGTTGACCAAAATGGTATTTCACCATCCGATCTAAAATGTCTGCTAGTTGAGGACTGACTTGGACTTGGTTACGCCAAATAAATTCTAATGTTTTTGGGTCAATTGGTAATTTGAGAGGGAAAATACCAGTCAGTGCTTGAATTCCAATCATTCCCACAGCGTAAATATCGCTGCAAAGTTGTGGCTGTCCGTTATATTGTTCGCTAGGCATATAACCGGGAGTGCCAACGGCCACTGTTCTTCCCTGATTATTAGCCATCAATGTGCTAATTTCTTTTACTGCCCCAAAGTCAATTAAAAAAAGCTTGCCATCAGCAGCACGTCTGATTAAATTGGCAGGTTTGATATCGCGGTGAATAACGTTCTGTTGATGGACAAACTCTAATATTTTCAATATGTCCCATAAAAAAGCAATTACTTTCTCTTGACTCCATTGTTGACCAGGTTTTAATTCTGTGCTTAGATCATCACCCTGTACGTATTCTTGAACTAAATAAAATTCTTGATTTTCCTCAAAGTGAGCCAACAGTCGCGGTATTTGCTCATGGTTGCCTAACCTATAAAGAACATCCGCTTCCGTATCGAATAATCGCATTGCTTGTTGCAAAGCTTGCGGGTTAGTAAATTGAGGCTTGAACTGCTTGACAACGCAATGGGGATTACGAGGTAAATCCATATCTTCAGCCAGATAAGTCTCACCAAATCCTCCCTGTCCCAATTTTCTGACGATTTTGTAGCGCCCTCGGAGCATTGTTCCTAGCATTAAATTCACCTAGGCTCTTGTCATGTATCACTCATCGAATGATTGATACTGATTTTCTCACAGAATTTAACATAGAGTCCAAAACTACAAGCTTTAGTCAGTTCAAGGGTGTATGATCGGGAACGAAAATAGGTTCTGGGTTCTGACTTTTCCCGTTAAGTCATGAAACAACGAAGCAGCAAGAGTTTCAGACTACAGCCTATTCTCAATAACTTAATATTAGTGACAATAAATCACGGGAGAATAGGGCTTTGGGCTAGGGGTATAGTAAGCGATCGCTCAATCAAGGAGATAACGGGAAAAGTCAGGTTCTGGGTTGGAGTTGTGAGAGGTTATTTTCTAAAAATATTGTGTGCTTTTGATTACAATTAATAAATTGTTACTCGTTTATATGAGTAAAATATTGATTTTAGATTTCCAGGGGGTTTTTACTAAGCAATTCAATATAAAATCTAAAACTTAAAATCCAAAATAAACATGGCAGACCTAACTCCGAATTCTAGTTTTAGTTTGACACTGCGCTTGCAGATTCCCAATCGTGTAGGGATGTTAGCGTCAGTAACCCAGGCGATCGCAACTACTGGCGGCAATCTCGGTCAAATTGATTTAATCGAGCAAACCCGCAAAGAGTCCACCCGCGATATTACCGTTGATGCTGCTAGTACCGAACATGCTGAAACCATTGTGCAAGCAGTGAAAGCATTACCAGATATCAAGTTACTCAGTGTCTACGATCGCACCTTTAATTTGCATCGTGGTGGCAAAATCAGCATTACTAGCAGAATTCCTTTAAAGAGTGTGTCCGATCTAGCAATGGCTTACACACCCGGAGTTGGTCGAATTTGTACTGCGATCGCTCAAGATCCAGAGGAAGTTTACAAGTTAACCATCAAACAGAACACTGTTGCCATTGTTACCGATGGTAGTGCCGTTTTGGGATTGGGAAATCTCGGCCCGGCTGCTGCTTTACCAGTCATGGAAGGCAAAGCAATGCTATTCAAGGAATTTGCGGGGCTAGATGCTTTTCCCATTTGTCTGGCTACCCAAGATACAGAAGAGATTATCCAGACAGTTAAGAATATCGCGCCAGTTTTTGGGGGTGTGAATTTAGAAGATATCGCTGCACCTCGCTGCTTTGAAATTGAAAAGAGATTGCGCGAAGAGTTAGATATCCCCGTTTTTCATGACGATCAGCATGGTACGGCCATTGTCACCTTGGCAGCATTATTTAACTCTCTAAAACTGGTACATAAGGCAATGGCAGAAATCCGCATCGTGATTAACGGTGCTGGGGCGGCGGGAGTAGCGATCGCGCGGTTACTCCGTAAAGCTGGAGCAGAAAAAATCTGGATGTGCGACTCTAAAGGGATTATCTCTACCAGTCGTACCGATTTGACAGAAGAAAAACTCGAATTTGCCGTGAAAGCTCAAGGTACCTTAGCGGGTGCAATGCAAGGGGCAGATGTGTTTATTGGAGTCAGCGCACCAGGAGTTTTGACACCAGAAATGGTGCATTCAATGGCGAAAGATCCAATTGTGTTTGCAATGGCAAATCCCATTCCAGAGATTCAGCCAGAATTAATCAGTAAAGATGTTGCTGTTATCGCCACCGGTCGTAGTGATTACCCCAATCAAATCAATAACGTCCTAGCTTTTCCTGGAGTATTCCGTGGTGCTTTAGATTGTCGAGCAAAGACAATTACCACCACAATGTACTTAGAAGCCGCAAATGCGATCGCTTCTTTAGTCAAGCCTTCAGATTTGGATCGCGAACATATTATTCCTTCAGTCTTTGATGAGCGAGTCGTCAATGCTGTTGCTGCTGCTGTACAACAAGCAGCGCGTCAAGAAGGTATCGCTCAGAATTAATTAAATTAATGACTCTTATGGGATGGGTGTCTCGCCCGTCCCCCAGCACATCCTTACTATAGGCAAATTGCCAAAATTAGCAAACCATTTTGGGTACTCTCGATCATTTTATGATTTCGGTTGTACAGCTTGCCTAACAACTTGTTCGTCCAAACCTAACGCTTGGGCTATCTGTTCAATACTCAATCCTAATGCCCATAGCTGAGGTATTGTTTCTAGTTTGCCTTCTAGTTTTCCTTCTAACTTGCCTTCTTCTTTACCCTCTTCTTTACCCTCTTCAAAAACTTCTTGGTAAAATTTAGTTTGCTTTAACTCACTTAATCCAAACATTTTTCTCATCTCCTCCCGGCTCAAGCGCGGCAATTTGTAGATTAATATCGTTTCTATCAATTGTTTGACACTCTCCGACCTGAAGGTGCGGAGATTCTTAAGACTTCACAGACTTAATATCCTGTTTATACAGGTTCCCAAACTCACCACGTTTGCTCATAGAGCGTGGTGATACCTTTTGGGCGTTTAGCTGTTTAACAGCAAGTTCCGGGGAGTCCCCCCGTACTATTTGCAAACCTCTATCCCTAATAGTCTTTGCAGCACCAATATCAGCGTGTTCGTGATATCCGCATTCTGTACAAATGAACTTCTCGCCATCACGATTAGACTTATCAATATGCCCACAATTTCTGCATTCTTGGCTTGAGTATTTAGAATTTATTTTAATTACGACTTTTCCTTGCTTTGCAGCGAGATACTCAATCTTTAAAATCAACTCACTCCAACTTGCATCAGAGATAGCGCGGTTTAAACCCTTCTTTCTTGATTGTCCGTTCTTTAAAAATCTCCCGGTTATTTCATCAGTTTTTACCTTGCAACGTTTCAACATACCGGAGATGTTTAAATTTTCTAGCGCAATAGCATCAACCATTCTAGATACTATTGTGTCCGCAATATCCCATTGGTAAGCAACTCGTTTCTCTGTAATCTTCTTGTGAAAACGCCCTAACTTGCTAGCTGCTTTTTTACGATTTTTACTACCTTTTACTTTTCTGCTAACTCGCCTCTGTCTAATTTTCAGAGTGCGCTTAACTTTTTTGTTGGTTGAAAACTTAGGATTATCAATTTGATACCTATCCGACAAGTAAACAAGTTTGGTTATTCCCAAGTCGCAACCAAGGACAGACTTAACTTCATCTAGTGGCTTTGATACGTAATCTGGAATGCTTTTATCTTCAATCCTAATCGAGACGTACCAACCATCTTGACGCTTCCTGATTGTTGCAGCTTTGATAGTAAATCCAATTGGTATTGATCGGGAATTGAAAAAACGCATCCATCCCAACTTAGGAAGATAGATTTTACTCCCTTGAATTTTCACACCCATCTGGTAAGTAAAGGATGTAAAATTACTTCGGTTTTTGAACTTAGGAAATCCTCTACCCTCTCCTGACGGAGACGCTACGCGAACAAAGAAGTTTTTGTAGGCAGTATCAAGACGTTTAACGTTTTGTTGCAGCACTGTAGAGTCAATTTCACCAAACCAGGGTCTAGCTTTCTTTAACTCTGGCAATGCTGTTATTTGGATATCTCCAGCACTGCGCCGTGAGTTTTTTAGTTTACCATCCTTGTCAACTTTGGTATCTTTCCAAGGTTCCCCACTTGCACCATTCTTGCTAACAAAACAAGTCAGTGGACAGGCTTCTCCCTTAGTTCTGATGTCGCAATAGTCTCCCTGAATGAATTGCTGATTATATTGAGCTATTCTATCTGCCAAACTCCAATTGTAGGTAGAGCGAAGCATATCTAACCATCCGCCCATTTTGTTTATTTGGGTAACGCTAGGACGTAGCTTGTAAACGTAATTCGTTAGCAAATATCATCACCTTCTGTTGTTGATTAGCTTGTTCGAATATACACTACGTAGATATGTCAGATTGAGGACTGGCGAAACACTCGTCCCCATTTGGTGATTGGATTATATAAATAAAGCAACATCATCTAAAACACCACCATTTGTCAACTGTTTGCAATGAAGTACCAAGCTGGGGATGAGTTTTTACAACAACTGCCGCTAATTTTGGCGGGGCCAATCCTAAAACATACTGAACCAGAGTCAGTGACGGTATGGGTGGCTCTAAAACAGTCTTGTCAGGTAGAACTCAAGATTTATGAAACAACAAATAATGGTGAAGCGCTAGGAAATTGCTTATTGGAGGGAGAACGCTCTAGCTTTGCTCTGGGTAAGTATCTTCATGTAGTTGCCATAACGGCTCGATCCCCGGTTGGATATCGCCTAACTAGCGATCGCCTCTATGCTTACGATCTCCAGCTTACTGCTGCTGACCAAACCTGGCAAATGCAACAAGCATTATGCTCAAACTCTTCTCCTACAGTCAGCATCAGTTATTTCGATCATCAAAAACCAACCTTTGTTCTGCCGCCAAACCGTCTTCAAGATTTGCAAATTGCCCATGCTTCCTGCCGTAAACCTCATGGTCATGGATTTGATGCATTACCGATTCTTGATAGTTTAATTGAGGCTTCAGCGAAGCAACCCCAACATCGTCCTCACCAGCTATTCCTCACTGGAGATCAGATTTACGGAGATGATGTAGCAGATCCGTCGTTGTGGGTTGCCACGACTCTTGGTGATGCCCTCTTGGGTTGGGAAGAAAAACTTCCTGTGAATGGAGTTTACTGCACTCCCCAGCAGCTGCCCCCTGGAGAGCGGGCTGATGTTGCGACAAATGAAGCTGGGTTGACCGCAGGATTACATAATAAATCGGAGAAAGTTAACAGTCATCTTTTCAGCCTGGGTGAATATTATGCTACTTATTTACTAGCTTGGTCGCCAGTGTGCTGGCCGACCACATTTCCTCAAGGACATCAAGTAACGCGCGATCGCCATGCTATCAAAGACTGGAACCAAGCAGTCTGGCATTTGCGCCAATTCATTTATACTCTCTGGAAAGTGCGTCGTGCCCTTGCTAATATCCCCACGTACACCATCTTTGATGACCATGACGTAAGCGATGACTGGAACTTAAATCAAGCTTGGTGTTTGCGGGTGCTGGGTCGTCCCTTGGGGCGAAGAATAGTCCAAAATGCTTTGTTAGCCTACACGGTATTTCAAGGATGGGGCAATACACCAGGGCAATTTACAGAAGGTAAATCCGGTGAAAAGCTGTTGGCGGCTGCACAAGCTTGGTCAGCTTCCCAAGGGAAGGATGCAAAGGCTGATGATGCGATCGCTCGTTATGTCGGTATGCCTGCCAACGATTCTGCCACAGGTTTACCAATTTTAGTCCGAGACGGTTCGGTATTTATTTTGGATCGAGATCCTGAAGCACTGACTTGGCACTATATAGTCAGGAGCAACTGCCATGAAGTAATTGTCCTTGATACACGTACTTGGCGGGGTTATCCAGCCGATCAAAAACCAATTGCACCACCAATGCTATTGTGTCCAAAAGCCTTTGAGCAACAATTAGTTTTACCTTTACAACAAGTAGCTGAACAAACTCAGATTCAAAATACATTTGTCATTGCACCCACTAATGTATTTGGTCTACAAGTAATTGATTGGATTCATCATTGGCACTTACAACGCGAGAAAGTTTTTTCAACCGATGTTGGAGATGCTTGGAACATTAATGTGGAAGCACTAGCGAAATTCCTAACTACCTTGTTTGAAGAACGTCAACAAGTCGTTATTCTATCTGGAGATATCCACTACAGTTCTGTTGCTCACTTGTCTTATGCACGCACCCATTCCAAATTGCAATCTGTCTTAGTGCAGTTAACCGCTAGTGCATTGAAGAATGAAGAGATTTTGACGCGGCTGATTCATACACGATTAAAACATTGGCTATTACCCGAAAAGGTGCGACATTGGATCGGGTGGAGTAACCCACCCAATATGGTAGAAATTTCTGCGAAACAATTACACCATAATCGCCAGATGTTAGCTAACTCAGAGTGGCATTGTGTGCTGGAATGGATACCTCGAAACACTGTTCAGACTTCTACCTGCACAACAGATATCTTATCTTTGATCGCTCCCTGGAAACGAGCAGAAAATGCTAAATGGAAATGGTTACAACCCCTGATGTTTTGGAAATCTCGTTGGTTTCAGGACGGGCGAGAAGTAGTTGGATTGAATAATTTAGGGCTGGTTCACTTTGAGTTCGCAGACACGAGTAATTCTGACAAAGTTATTCAAGATTTGTACTGGTTTTCTTCTTGGTATCCAACCCAAGTTGTTTACAGCCGTTTTGAGAGCGAGTTAACGCCTAATCAGTCATTGTTACGATAACCAAAGGGGGAGGGGAGCAGGAGGCAGGAGGCAGGAGGCAGGAGGCAGGAGGCAGGGAGCAGGGGGCAGGGA